>JBGQCE010000658.1:0-2004 GCA_041495185.1 Bradyrhizobium sp. | reverse complement strand
TGACATTCTACTTGTCTTGCCATTTCGGCTCGCGCTTTTCGATGAAGGCGCCGATGCCTTCCTCGGCGTCGCGCGCCATCATATTCTCGGTCATCACCTCCGCCGCATAACGATAGGCCTCCGCAAGGCTCATTTCGGCCTGGCGGTAGAACGCGGCCTTGCCGAGTTTTATCGTATAGGCGGATTTGAGGGCGACCTTCTGCGCCAGCACGATCGCCGCATCCCTTTCGGTGCCGGCTTTGACCACCCGATTGACGAGGCCGATGCCCTGCGCCGTCGCGGCCGAAACCGGTTCGCCGGTGAGCAGCATTTCCATCGCCTGCTTGCGCGGGACGTTACGCGACAGCGCCACCATCGGGGTCGAGCAGAACAGTCCGATATCGACCCCCGGCGTTGCGAAACTCGCAGCCTCCGACGCGACCGCGAGATCGCAGCTTGCCACCAACTGGCATCCTGCCGCGGTGGCAACACCCTGGACGGCTGCGACCACCGGTTTGGGCAAATGCACGATCGCCTGCATCATCGCGCTGCAGGCATTCATAATTTGCGCGAAATAGGCGCGGCCGCGGTCCTCGTTCGTGCGGCGGGCCGTCAATTCCTTCATGTCATGGCCGGCAGAGAACGCCGGACCATTGGCCGCGATCACGACCGCGCGCACCTTGGCATCGTCGTGAATTTCCTTCAGCGCCGCGTGCAGTTCGGCGATCATGCCTTCCGACAGGCTGTTGCGGGCCGCGGGCCGATTGAGCGTGAGCACCGTGACGCTGCCCAGCGTCTCGCGCAGCAGTATCGGCGATTGCGGCGTGGCGGCGGGTGCGGTCTGTGTCTTCATCGAAATATCCATTTGGGCAAGTCCGTCATCCTAATGTAACAAGCGGCGCGAGGCGAGGGCAGGCGGAGCGACATGGCAATTGCAAGAATGAGCGTGGCCGAACTGGAGAAGTTTCTCCATATCGAATTTCCCCAGGCCTTCAGCGGCGGCGATATCTCGATCGAAAGCGCCGATGGCGCCTCCTGCCTGCTGCGTCAGCGCTACAGCGACCAGATGCTGCGTCCGGGCGGGACGGTTTCGGGACCAACGCTGATGGCGCTGGCGGATTTCGCCATGTATGTGGTGCTGCTGTCGGCGATTGGCCCCGTAGGCTTGGCGGTTACGACAAATCTCAACATCAATTTTCTGCGCAAGGGCGCCCCGGGGCAGGATGTCCTCGCGGCAGCGCGGCTCTTAAAACTGGGTAAGCGCCTTGCGGTCGGCGAGGTCAATCTGCTGTCGGGAACATCGCCCGATCCGATTGCCCATGTGACATCGACCTATTCCATTCCAAATACTTAGTGTTTTGTACGGTAATATCACACCATATTTATAAGGTATTGTTTTTGCTAATATAATTATCGTTGGCGGGCATTGACGCGCGCGGCGGACCTATCTAGAAACCCCGCAGATCGGCGCGTTCGCGTCCGATGTCTCCTTTTCACGGATTTCCTCACATGAAAACGTTTTCGGCAAAGCCCGCCGAGGTGACGAAGAAGTGGGTGCTGATCGACGCCAAAGGTCTGGTGGTCGGCCGGCTCGCTTCACTGGTCGCGATGCGGTTGCGCGGCAAACACCTCCCGACCTACACCCCCCATGTCGATTGCGGCGACCACGTCATCATCATCAACGCGGCGCACGCGGTGCTCACCGGGCGCAAGCGCGACAACAAGGTCTATTACAATCACACCGGCTTCATCGGCGGCATCAAGGAACGCACTGCGAAGTCGATCCTCGAAGGGCGCTTTCCGGAGCGTGTGGTCGAGAAGGCCATCGAGCGCATGATTCCGCGCGGGCCGCTTGGCCGTGTGCAACTCGGTAACCTGCGCGTCTATCCCGGCCCCGAGCATCCGCACGAGGCCCAGCAACCCGAGACAATCGACGTCGCCAAGATGAATCGCAAGAACATGAGGGCCGCATAAAATGTCCGATACCATGCAGTCTCTCGATCAGTTGTCGCAGCTCAAGCCGGC
>JBGQCE010000657.1:0-2012 GCA_041495185.1 Bradyrhizobium sp. | reverse complement strand
GTGGCGTTGCGCGGCAAGGCATCGACGAATTTTATCAAATGAGGGCGTTTGAAGCGTGCGAGATTGGTTTGGCAGTGCGTATGAATCTCCGCTTCGGTAAGGCTGTGCCCCGGTTTCACGGCGATAATGGCCATGCCGGTTTCGCCCCACTGCTCGCTGGCAATGCCGATCACGGCAGCTTCGGCAATCGCGTCAAGCTGGTGAAGCACGTTCTCGACCTCGGCCGGATAGACGTTTTCGCCGCCGGAAATGTACATGTCCTTCCAGCGATCGACGATGTAGTAGAAGCCTTCTTCGTCGATTCGCGCGGCATCTCCGGTATGCAGCCAGCCGTCGGTGAAGGAAGACGCGTTGGCGTCCGGCCTGTTCCAGTAGCCGGGCGTGATGTTCGGTCCCTTGACCCATAATTCGCCGAGCTCGCCGACCGCGGCATCGATCCCGTCGGGCCGGACGATCCGCACTTCCGTATGCAGCACCGGCTTGCCGGAGGAGCCCGCCTTGCGCGCGGCGTCCTCGCGATCGAGCATCAGCACCGCCGGACTGGTCTCGGTCATTCCGTAACCTTGTTGCAGGGCGACGCCACGCTCCTCCCACACTTTCAGAAGCGGCACCGGCATCGGCGCGCCGCCGACGCCGCCGATGACGAGGCGGCTGAAATCGGAAGCAGCGAAGGCGGGATGCTGCGCCATGAACTGGTAGATCGACGGCACGCCGAAGAACTGGTTGATGCCCCGCGCGGGATCGCTGATCAGCTGCAGCGCGAGGCCGGGATCGAAGGCGCGCATGATCAGCACGGTACCGCCGGCATGCAGCACCGGGTTGGTGTAGCAATTGAGCCCGCCGGTGTGGAACAGCGGCAGCACGGTGAGCAGCACTGTCGACGGCGAGACATAGGCCGGGCCGCCGAGATTGACGCAGTTCCAGAACGTCATGCCGTGGGTGATGATGGCGCCTTTCGGCTGCCCGGTGGTGCCCGAGGTGTACATGATGGTCGAGATATCATCGAGCGTCACGGCTTCCGCTTTGTCGAGCGGCCTGGAGGCTGCGATCGCAGCCTCGTAGGAACCATCGGGCCCCAGCACAAGCGCGCAGCGGACCTTGCACAGTTTTGCCACTGACAGCGCGACGTCGGCAAGTTCCGCGTCATGGATCATGAGCTTGGGCGCGGCATCGCCGACAATGTACTGCAGCTCGGGGACGGTGAGGCGGGTGTTCAGGGGCAGGAACACCGCGCCGATCCGCCCACAGGCGAACTGCACCTCCAGCGTATCGGTCGTGTTCATCGCGAGCACCGCGACCCGGTCGCCGCGCGCGATCTTGAGCCGCTCGCGCAGATGGGCCGCGAGCCGCGAAATACGCGCGTCGAATTGCGCGTAGGAGAAGCGGCGTTCGCTGGCGAGATCGACAACCGCCACTTTATCCGGCGTCCGGCGGCCGAAATGGGCGATCCAGTCATAGTATCGAACGGACAAAATCTCCTCCATCGTTGTCGCGGTCTTGCGCCGCCTGATCTGATTGATGACACTCTGTCTAGCAGATGAGGGGCCATATTGGGATGCTGTCTTGAGCGGAGTAGCTGGCCAGGGCCTGGCCGGCTGCCTCTACGGGGGAGTGTCGGGTTTGTTCGACTGAATCCCGGCCGTCATACCCCGCGAAGGCGGGGTATCCAGTACGCCGCGCTCTCTCGATTCCATCGCTACCGCCTCTGGAATACTGGATCGCCCGCCTTCGCGGGCGATGACGGCAATGGGTTTGGCCGCAAACACGGCTTCGCGATCTCGCCGCATGTTCCGCGCGAGTTTTGCTGGAAACGTCCTGCCCTCCCAAGAATCAGAGGGCGCAGGGAATGCCGGGCGCTCGATGCGCCCGCAGCCTCGCATGCAAAATAAAATGAGCATACGAGCGTAGTCACCACGGTCACACCGGTTTCACCCGGCATTCCCCGCGCAATGGTTTTAACGGTTTCCTTCGTGCTCTCCCCGGTGACCGGGCTTGTTTGCCACCGTCGCCGG
>JBGQCE010000656.1:0-2015 GCA_041495185.1 Bradyrhizobium sp. | reverse complement strand
GGTGCTGCGCGCGCTGAGCCCCTTCGACATCGGCCAGGCGGCTGTCGTGATCGACGGTCACGTGGTCGGGGTGGAAGACATCGAGGGCACCGACGGTCTGTTGGCGCGCGTTGCCCGGCTGCGTCTGGAGGGCCGCATCCGGGCCAGGGCCGCACGCGGCGTGCTGGTGAAGGCGCCCAAGAGCGGACAGGATTTGCGCTTCGATCTCCCGACGATAGGGTCCAAAACCGTCGAGGGCGCGGCCAAGGCGCAGCTTGCGGGGGTAGCGAGCGTCGCCGGCAACACCATTGTGGTCGAACCGCAGACCATGATCGAGGCGGCGGATGCCGCGGGTCTTTTCGTGACCGGTTTGCCCGCGTGATGCCGGCGCGAGCAACCGGAAACGTCGCGCGAAAAATATTCCTGATCGCGACGGAGGAATCGGGCGATCGGCTCGGCGCCAACCTGATGAAGGTGCTGCGCCAGCGCCTCGGCGGCGCCGTTCAGTTCGAAGGCGTCGGCGGCCAGTCGATGGCGCGCGAAGGACTGGTGTCGCTGTTTCCGATCGAAGAGCTGTCGATCATGGGACTGGCGGCGGTCGTGCAGCAGTTGCCGATGATCTTGCGGCGTATCCGGCAAACCGCTGATGCCGTGACGCAAGCGTCCCCCGACATTCTCGTGATCATCGACAGTCCGGATTTTACCCACAGGGTGGCACGGCGCGTCCGGGCCCGCGATCCCTCGATCCCGATTATCGATTACGTATCTCCCTCGGTTTGGGCGTGGCGGCCCGGCCGGGCGCGCGCGATGTGCGCCTATGTCGATCACGTCCTTGCCTTGCTGCCGTTCGAACCGGAGGAGTATCGCCGACTGCGCGGCCCGCCCTGCAGTTACGTCGGTCACCCCCTGACCGAGCAGACCGCCTTGCTGCGGCCGGGCGTCCACGAGCAGAAGCGCCGGGACGAGCAACCGCCGGTTCTTCTGGTGCTGCCGGGAAGCCGCCGCAGCGAGATCAACCATCATATGGCGGTATTCGGCGAGACCCTGGGCCGGCTGCAGGCTGAAGGGGTGGCGTTCGAACTGATCCTGCCCACCATGCCGCATTTGCAGGAAGCGGTGGCTGACGGCCTGAAGAGCTGGAAGGTAGTGCCGCGGGTCGTGGTCGGCGAGCAGGAAAAGCGGGCGGCGTTTCGGATCGCGCATGCAGCTTTCGCCAAATCGGGCACCGCGACGCTTGAAC
The DNA here is from genome assembly GCA_041495185.1 of Bradyrhizobium sp. GTDB lineage: Bacteria > Pseudomonadota > Alphaproteobacteria > Rhizobiales > Xanthobacteraceae > Bradyrhizobium. The sequence goes on along the minus strand of JBGQCE010000656.1, from coordinate 796 downwards.
TCGCGATCGCCGGAGTGCCGATGGTTGCGGCCTACAGAGCGGGCGCCATTGAGACGTGGATCATGCGCAGCATGATCCAGCTGAGCTCGGTCATTTTGGCAAATCTTGTCATCGGCGAGAATGTGGTGCCGGAATTCATCCAGCAGGATTGCACGCCTGAAAAGTTGCTGCCGGCGCTGCGTGAAATCCTCAGCGATTCGCCGCTGCGGCGGCGGCAGGTCGAGGCTTTTGCAAGGATCGACTCAATTATGTCGACCGGCAACCAGCCGCCCAGCGTCCGCGCAGCCGACATCGTGCTGGCGGCGATGCGAAAATCGAGGCGGTCGAACTAAAACTGAAAGCTTGCTGACGGACGCGGGTTGTTGCGCATCCGTCTTTGTCTTACTTCCGCTTGGCGATATCGAGGTAATCGCGGCGCGTGACGCCGGTATAGAGCTGGCGCGGCCGGCCGATCTTCTGATGCGGGTCCTCGATCATCTCGCTCCACTGGCTGATCCAGCCGACAGTGCGGGCGACCGCGAACAGCACGGTGAACATCGAGGTCGGGAAGCCCATCGCCTTCAAGGTGATGCCCGAATAGAAATCCACGTTCGGATAGAGCTTGCGGTCGATGAAATAGGCATCGCTTAGCGCGATCTTTTCCAGTTCAAGTGCTACTTTCAGCATCGGATCGTCGCCGTGGCCGGTCTCCGCCAGCACCGCGTGACACATCTTCTGCATGATCTTGGCGCGGGGATCGTAATTCTTGTAGACGCGATGGCCAAAGCCCATCAGGCGGACTTCGCTGTTCTTGTCT
>JBGQCE010000655.1:0-2021 GCA_041495185.1 Bradyrhizobium sp. | reverse complement strand
GGCAACCGGGATTTCACAATGGACTCCGCTCGCCGAGATGTACACGGACGTGCGCCACCTCCGTTTCGCCGACGGCCCCGACGAAGTTCACTGGATGGTCGTCGGCCGCCACGAACTGAGCATGCCGTAGCCCTGTTCATGGGAATCCCGGTTAAACAGGGAATGGGAATGCATAATGCAATACGCCCCTGACGATCTCACGCCTCGCGAGCGCTACAAGGTGCTGACAGGATTCGTCCTGCCGCGACCGATCGCCTGGGTGACGACGGTTGGACCTTCCGGCGTGGTCAACGCTGCGCCCTTCAGCTTCTTCAACGTGTTCTGCGAGGACCCGCCGCTCTGCATGTTCGCTGCCAACCCGAGGCCCGATGGCCGCATCAAGGACACCGTGGTCAACATCCGGCGTAGCGGGGAGTTCGTGGTCAATCTTGCCGATGAGCCGTTGGCGCGCGCGATGCACGACTCCAGCGGCGACTTTCCGCCCGAAATCGGCGAGCCCGGCTATCTCGGCCTGAGGTTGGCGCCCTCGACAAAAGTCGCCGTGCCGCGACTTGCCGACGCTCCGTGGGCGATGGAGTGCAAGACCTGGAAAACGATCGATGTGAACGGCAACCGGCAGCTCATTATGGGCGAGGGCATAAATTTCTACATCCGCGACGAATTGTGGGATGACAACTCAATGCGCGTGCACATGGACCGGTATCATCCGGTCGGCCGCATGTTCGCAGACCGCTACTGCCGGACCGACGACAGAATGGAGTTCCCGCCGGCCCAGGGGGCGCCAGGTTTATGAGTTCAAAGCCCAGCTCTGGTTCTGTCACTTTCCGCCGCAAGTCGCCTTAACCAGGATTCGCCTTTCGGCCATCGGACCGCCTTCGAGGCCGATCTGCCGCGTTGACCGGATGCCGGAACGGCCGCACCATGGGGCGCATTGTTGTCCCGAGGTGCCGCCGTGACCGGACTAACTCACCGCCAAAATGAAATCCTCAACATTGCACGGGCCTTTGGCCGGGTGATGGTGGAAGACCTTGCCCGCCGTTTCGAGGTCTCGGCGCAGACCATCCGCAAGGATCTGAACGATCTGTGCGATCATCGCTCGCTGACCCGGATCCATGGCGGCGCCATCATTGCTTCTGGTGTCGAGAACCTGGCCTATGAAGCGCGCCGCTTCGTCGCCGCCGAAGAAAAGAAAGCCATCGGCGCTGCCGCGGCGCAGCTCATTCCCAACGGCTGCTCGCTGTTCATCAATATCGGCACCACGACGGAAGAGGTCGCAAGCGCACTGACCTCGCATGAGGATTTGCTTGTTATCACCAACAATCTCAATGTCGCGATGCTGCTCTATAGACACCCGCGCATCGAGGTGATCGTGGCCGGCGGCGCGGTGCGCCGCGCCGACGGCGCCGTGATCGGCTCTACCGCCATCAGCCTGATCGGCCAGTTCAAGGTCGATTACGCCATCATCGGCGCGTCCGCGATCGACGAAGAGGGTGCGCTGCTGGATTTCGACTATCGCGAGGTGCAGGCGGCGCAAGCCATCATTGCCAACGCGCGCAGCGTGATGCTGGTCGCCGACTCTACGAAACTGCGGCGCAGCGCGCCGGTCCGCATCGCCCATATCGGTCAGATCCAGACTTTTGTTACCGACGCGGCGCTGCCGGCGGGATTGGCGAACATCTGCCACACCCGCGGCATCGAGGTGATCGAGGCGATGCCCAAACCAGCCGATCTCGACGAACCCGGCGCGGAGCCCGCTTCGACCGTCACGCGCCTGAGATAGAAACCGTCCCCGTCATTCTGAGAGCCTGACTCAAAAAAGCAGCCCAATAGAGCGGGCCTTCTTCTCGTCATTGCGAGGAGCAAAGCGACGAGGCAATCCATCAGGAGCTGCATCCGAGGCCTGGATTGCTTCGCTGAGCCTGTCATCGGGCGCGCATTCGCGCGACCCGTTGGCTCGCAATGACGATCCCAAAGTCTTTTTTGGCTGCTTTTTCGGTCATTCCGCTCCTGGTCCCCTTTTC
>JBGQCE010000654.1:0-2031 GCA_041495185.1 Bradyrhizobium sp. | reverse complement strand
TCGGGCTTGTTGCCGCGCGCGAACACCTCGACGCCGCAGTCGTTGCAGGACTGATGCCGGATCGCGTGCTTGTTGAACAGATATTCCTTCAAATTCTCTTCGCCGGCGCGCAGCACAAAGCTCTTCGGCGCCAGGAACGCGAAATGCAGCCCCTTCTTGGTGCAGATCGAGCAGTTGCACGCGGTCACCATGGCGAGATCCGTGGTGCATTCGAACCGCACCATTCCGCAGTGGCAGCCGCCGGTATAGGTCCTGTTGTTGGGCATCGATCCGCTCTATCCTCACCAAAGCCCGGGCAGCAGACGATAGCGCACCCGCGTCGCATAGTCAGCATAGCCCGGCAGGCCCGCGATCAGCGCGCGCTCCTCGATACGGGCGCGAATGGCGAACAGTGCGATAAACAGCGGCAGCATCGCGACACCCCACCATGAGCCCAATAGCAGCGGCATGCCAATAAAGAACAGAACGCTGCCGCTGTACATGGGATGGCGTACCCAGGCATAGGGACCCGTGCTGACGACGCGATGGCCGCGTTCGGTCTGCAGCTTGACCACCGGTGCGGCGAATGAATTCTCGCGCATCACCCACATGATGAAGCCAACGGAGCAAAGCAGCATTGCCAATCCCAGCGCCTGCAGCGCGATGGGGACCCGGGACGCGTGCATGCGTTGATCGAACCCGATGACGAGAAACCAGCTCAACGCCACCAAGCCGAACGCCAGCATGAATTTCTTGTCGGCTAAGGGCTGATCGCTTTGCATCATCGGGCGCATCCGCTCGGCGAGCAGCGCCGGATCGGTGCTGGCGAGCCACAAGCCGCAGGATATGCCGAGGATTGCCATGGTTCCCAGGAACACCCATGCCGCCGGCCAGCGCAGCGTGCCCGCGGGCACGAACAACAGCGCGCCCATCGCGACGATCCAGATCAGGTTCTGCAGCAGCAGCTTGCCGATCATGCGTTCCCGATTCCCGTGGGATCACGATGATCGCAGGATTTTTCGGCGAACTTGCGGCGGTTGTTTTGGAAGGGTGCCGGTCAGAACACGCAAATAGTCGTCATACCCGCCAACCGGTCCGGCGCGGATGACAGGCTCCAGCGGGTATCCAGTAATCACCGCCGTCCACGAAAATCTCAGGGCTCTGGGATACTGGATCGCCCGCTTTCGCGGGCGATGACGATAATATGCGTCGCGAGTGACCGGCCGCCCTCAGGCGATCTGGTCTATCCGCGTTCCCTGTCCCGGGGGCAGGGCAGCCAGCACCGTCGGCTGGGGAGCGCTGGCGTCGTCGGCGCCGCCGTCAGCCTTCACCTCCGGCGCCTTGGGCGCGCTGGCTTCCGGAAGGCTCACCGGGGCTGGCGCTGTCACACTGGAAACACTCATCGGAAACATCCTGGCTCTCGTTTTCCCGACTGTGACAGGGCGGAGACGAATGCTTCATGAATCCAAAACCGTAAACCGCGCGCCATCGCGGCCATTCCCGTCACATGGTGAACGGGAGGCTCGAATATCCGTTAGAAAGAAGCGGATTTGTCTGGAGTTTCGGTAATCTTGTCGGCGCAGGCGGGCGCCTGCTCACTGATCCGTGCCGCGCGAGATCGTGATCGAGACGTCCGTCTTTGTCCTGACGCAGCGCATGTCGAGACGGCGGTAGCGCGTCGAGACATCGTCGCCGCGGAAAAGGCCCATCCGCTTGATGCAGCGCGTCGCGCCCTTCAGCATGTCGTCTTTCGGTAGCGTAAAGATGATGGCGGCAGCACTTGCGACGAGATTGAGAAAGGCAGGCTGCGGCTTGCGGCCGTCGGCTTTGGCGAACAGCTGGTTGGTAACGTTGCGGCTGGCACAGCCCAGCGTAATTTCCTTGGCCTGCGGGTGCGACAGATAGATCAGATTGGCCGCGGTCTTGCCCACCGCGAGGCCGTCGATCTGGCCCTTGAGTTGGCCGGCGAGATCGTCGCAGCGGTCGGCGCGCGCCGGAGAGGCGGTCAGCGCCATTGCGCCAAGCAGCGCAAGCGCCGTGGCGGGCGTGGTC
>JBGQCE010000653.1:0-2040 GCA_041495185.1 Bradyrhizobium sp. | reverse complement strand
TGTGAAGGCCTAGGCCAAATTGTCAGCCCTTTTGAATACTCACGCCGGAACCGGTGCTGATGTCGACGCCTATGGTGTCCTTGAGGAAGATCAGACCGACGACCAAGGTCATGACCGAAACGCCGATCGGATACCAGAGGCCGGCGTAGATATCACCGGTCGCCGCCACGATCGCGGTCGCGAGCAGTGGCAGCATGCCGCCGAACCAGCCGTTGCCGATGTGATAGGGCAGCGACATCGAGGTGTAGCGGATCTTGGTCGGGAACATCTCGACCAGGAACGCGGCGATCGGCCCGTACACCATGGTGACGTACAAGACCATGATGAACAGGATCAGCTCGGCCATGAACCAGTTGACCTTGGTCTTGTCGGCAGTAGCCGAATAGCCAGCGGTCTTGAGCGCGGCCGTCCACTTGGCGTTGTCCCAGCTCCCGACCTTGGTCGATCCCAAGGTCATGTCGACGGACTTCGACTCGGGCACGCTCACGATCTTGAACGAGAGGCCCGACTTGGTCAGGAAGTCCTGCGCGCGGTCGCACTCCGTAAATTTGGACCACGGTCCCACGAAGATATGGAAGTTACAGGTCGCCTGGTCCGCCGATACAGTGATCGGATTCTTCTCCGCGAAGGTTTCAAGGTCCGGGTTGACGTAGTGGGTGAGCCCCTTGAACAGCGGGAAGAACGTGACCGCCGCGATCAAGCAGCCTGCCAGGATGATCTTCAGCCGTCCAATGCGGTCCGACAGCCAGCCGAACACGATGAAGAACGGCGTGCCGATCACGAGCGAGAGCGCAATCAGCGAATACGCCGAGACGTAGTCGAGTTTGAGCGTGATGGTAAGGAAGAACAGCGCGTAGAACTGGCCCGTGTACCACACCACACCCTGACCGGCGGTCGCGCCGAGCAGCGCGAGCAGCACGTACTTGTTATTCGGGTAGTGCAGAAAGCTCTCGGTCAGCGGTGCCTTGGAGCCTTTGCCCTCTTCCTTCATCTTCTCAAAGATCGGCGATTCGTTCAGGCGCAGCCGGATATAGACCGAGAACACCAGCAGAATCAGCGAAATCCAGAACGGAATGCGCCAGCCCCATTCGGCGAACATCTTGGCGTCCATGTAGATGCGGCTGAGACCGATCACCAGCAGCGCAAGGAAGAAGCCGAGCGTCGCCGTGGTTTGAATGTAGCTTGTCGCATAGCCACGCTCGTGTGGCCGTGCATGCTCGGCCACATAGGTTGCCGCGCCTCCGTATTCGCCGCCGAGCGCGAGGCCTTGCGCGAGGCGCAACGACACGAGCAGGAAGGGGGCCGCCCAGCCGATGGCGCTGAATGTGGGTAGCAAGCCGACCAGGAATGTCGCGCTGCCCATCACCACGATGGTGACGAGGAAGGTATATTTGCGGCCGACCAGATCGCCGATGCGGCCAAAAATGATCGCGCCGAACGGCCGCACCAGGAAGCCCGCCGCATAGGTTGCGAAGGCGGAGAGCAGCGCAGCCGTGTCATTGCCGGGCGGAAAGAACAGCGCGGCGAAGAACGGCGCCAGCGTGGCGTAGAGATAAAAATCGTACCATTCGAAGACCGTGCCGAGCGAGGAGGCGAAGATGACGAATTTCTCGTCCCTCGACATGCCAGTTGCCCGCGCCGATGTTGTTGCAGCCATTGTGGACATTTTGGATCGCTCCCCGAAATCGTTGATGCAAAGCTCGCCCGCATGCGCCGGACTAGGCCGGATTGAGCCATGGGGTTCGCTTCACGGTAACATCGCCGTGAAAGCTCCCCCAATAAGACTTTTGGCCCTTTACACTGCTCTGCGCGAATGTGTGGACGCTCCGAACACCGGGTATCAGCCTTCGGCAACTGGCGTATTGCGGCGCACAAACCGGGCGGATTAACCGCTTTGTCGCACGGCAATATTGTGCGCTTGCATGCGACCGCCCGTAAGACGACAATTGCGCAGGAAAAACTCACTTGGCCGGCCCAACAAAAGCGGTCACGGGTTTGCCGCAACCCTCTTGCAAGAAATAAATGACTGCCGCTGCCAGC
>JBGQCE010000652.1:0-2052 GCA_041495185.1 Bradyrhizobium sp. | reverse complement strand
CGGCAAAGCGTTTTCAAGTGAAAACGCATCAAATAGACAGCTCCCGGCGGGCGCCGGGATTCCGGCATGGCGCGCGCCGGAACGGGCAATGGAGCATACGGCAACGCGGCGAGCAATGCGGGGCGCGGAACCGAAACGCATGTTGACACTGTGCTCGCATCCGCATCTTCGATAAGAAGTAGCGGAAAGCTGAAACGTCATTCCGGGGCATCGCGCAGCGATGAACCCGGAATCTCGAGATTCCGGGTCTGGTCCTTCGGACCATCCCGGAATGACGAGGCCAACGTCCGAGCGCACCATCACATCGATCAATAATTCTTGAAGCAGTTTGAAGCAGACATGACAGAGACGGACGTTGTCATTATCGGCGCCGGGCATAACGGCCTCACTTGCGCGGCCTATCTGGCGATGGCCGGCCTGCGGGTGAAGGTGGTCGAGCGCCGCAAGGTGGTGGGCGGCGCGGCAGTGACGGAGGAATTCCATCCGGGCTTTCGCAACTCGGTCGCGGCCTACACCGTCAGCCTGCTCAACCCGCAGATCATTTCCGACCTGAAGCTGCACGAACAGGGCTTGCGGATCGTCGAACGCCGTGCGCAGAATTTCCTGCCCTCCCCCGACGGCAGCTATCTGCTGACAGGCGAAGGCCGCACCCATCAGTCCCTGGCAAAACTCAGCGAACACGATGCTGTCAGGATCGATGCATTCACCCGCGAGCTTGAAGTGATCGCCGACGTGCTGCGCGCGTTCGTGCTGCGCGCCCCGCCGAACATCGTCGAGGGACTTGGTACCGGCGCGATCCGCGAAGCCTTCAATGCGCTCGGCACCGCCAACATCCTGCGCCGGCTTTCGCTGGAGCAGCAGCGCTCGCTGCTCGATCTGTTCACGCGTTCGGCCGGCGAGATGCTTGACGACACCTTCGAGAACGACCTGGTCAAGGCCCTGTTCGGGTTCGATGCCATCGTCGGCAATTACGCCAGCCCCTACGCACCAGGCTCGGCCTATGTGATGCTGCATCATGCGTTCGGCGAGGTGAACGGCAAGAAGGGCGTCTGGGGCCACGCCATCGGCGGCATGGGCGCGATTACGCAGGCGATGGCGAGTTCGGCGCGCGGGCATGGCGTCGAAATCGAGCTGGACGCCGGCGTGCGCGAGGTGATCGTCGAAGGCGACCGTGTCGTCGGCGTCATTCTCGAAAATGACAAAACCATCCGCGCAAGATATGTCGCCTCCAGCGTCAACCCGAAACTGCTCTACACGCGGCTGCTGCCGGCCGATGCGCTGCCGGCTGCCTTCCTCGATCGCATCAGGAATTGGCGCAACGGCTCCGGCACCTTCCGGATGAATGTGGCGCTGAATGCGCTCCCCTCGTTCACGGCGCTGCCGGGCGCTGGCGATCATCTGACCGCCGGCATCATCATCGCGCCTGATCTCGGCTATATGGATCGCGCCTGGCAGGATGCCCGCACCCACGGCTGGAGCCGCGAGCCCGTGGTCGAGCTTCTCATTCCCTCGACGCTGGACGATACGCTCTGCCCGCCGGGCCAGCATGTCGCCAGCCTGTTCTGCCAGCACGTCGCGCCGCAACTGCCCGACGGCAAGTCATGGGACGATCATCGCGAAGAGGTCGCCGACCTCATGATCGCGACGGTGGACAAATACGCGCCGGGTTTTGCAACAAGCGTGATCGGCCGCCAGATTCTGTCGCCGCTCGATCTGGAGCGCCAGTTCGGCCTGCTCGGCGGCGATATTTTTCATGGCGCGCTGACGCTGAACCAGCTGTTCTCGGCGCGGCCGATGCTCGGCCATGCCGATTATCGCGGCCCCCTGAAGGGCCTCTACCATTGCGGAAGCGGCGCGCATCCCGGCGGCGGCGTCACTGGCGCCCCCGGCCACAACGCCGCGCGCGTGATCCTCGGGGATCACCGCGCGCTATTTGGCTGAGCGGGGCAACGTGGTGATAACATGGAGCGCCGACTTACCCGAATTCTCTGCTATCAGACGATGCAGACGAAGGAGATTTGAACACATGGTAGCGCTTGCCCATCAGGCTCG
>JBGQCE010000651.1:0-2064 GCA_041495185.1 Bradyrhizobium sp. | reverse complement strand
GTTTTTCAAATGGGCCGCCCCGCTTTTGCTGGCAATAGCGGTGCTGCTGCCGCCGCTGGCCATGACCGGCACCCACCGCGGCGCCCATGAGGTCACCGAACGAGCGTCGCAACCGCAATGGCGCGCCGAACACGTCAAGGTGATGCCGCCCGCGCAGCGCTCGGTGATTGACGACATCACGCTTTTTTACTTTCCACTTTTTTATGGGGCGGCGATCGCGCTCGTGTTTGTAGCGCGCGGCGTTCGCGCACTGCTCGAGAGCCGGCGCGGTTCGATCACAGTGTCCTACCCTGACCGGCGGGTGCGCGTGCCCAAGGGGTTGAGTATTCTCGAAGCGAGTTTGCGGTTCAATGTGCCGCACGCGAGCGTCTGCGGAGGCCGGGCGCGATGCTCGACCTGCCGCGTTCGTGTCGTCAGCGATCGCAGTGCGCTGCCGCGCCCCTCCGGTCGCGAGGCATTTGTGCTCGCGCGTGTGGGCGCCAGCGCCAACCCGTCGATCCGGCTCGCTTGTCAGCTTCGGCCACAAAACGATATAGCCGTCATCCCCGTGCTGCCTGCCAATGTCGGCGCCGACTTTGTCCGCAACCGGAGCCGCGTCAACATCGGCGAAGAGCGCTATGTCGTCAGCATGTTCGTCGATATGCGCGGGTCGACCAGGATGGCCGAGGCTCGCTTGCCATTCGACATCGTCTTCCTGATCAATCGCTTCCTGGAGGCGGCGTCGCAAGCGGTAATCGACGCCGGCGGGCAACCAAACCAGTTTGTCGGAGATGGCCTGCTTGCCTTGTTCGGCCTCGACGTCGATCCGGCGACTGCCTGCCGGCAGGCCATGCGAGCCGCCTCGTTGGTTGCCTCGAATGTTGAATACATGAACCACGAGTTTGCCAGCGAATTGCAGGAGCCGATCCAGTTTGGCATCGGCATTCACGGCGGCGAGGTCATCATCGGCGACATCGGCTTTCGCGATCACACGGTGTTTACCGCGCTTGGTGACGCAGTCAACGTCGCGGCCCGTCTGCAGGACATGACGAAGACACTGAACTGCATGGCCGTTATCTCGGAGGAGGTCTGCAAGAACGCGGGCATCGCACCCGACAGGCTTACGCGAACCGACGTGTCGATCCGCGGTCGCGATCAACCGATGACCGTCTATACGGCAGCGGACCCGACTTTGCTGACAAGCCTGCTCGACGAGCAGGCCAGATTACTCGGTGCAGAACAAATGAGCGCGCAAATGCTGGTGTAGCCGGCGAATTCCCGTTGCCGGTCCCGGCTCGATCCCGGCGTAGAGATTGCCGCACCGAAAATCAAACTGTCACTTCAGCTTGAGCCGATACGTCTCGTGGCAATCGGTGCACTTGTCCTGGATCGAGTCGTAGGCGACCTTCAGGCTGGCAACATCCTTGATCTTGCCCTTGACGTCCGCGATCGCCTTGGCGACGGGAGTTATCTTCGAGTCGAAGTCGGCCTTGTTCTGCCAGATCTTCTGCGACGAGCCGTAGGTCGCGTTCACCACGTCTTCCTTGGGATTTGTCGCAAAAACGGATGGGATCGTGGGTAGGCTTTCTGCAAGCTGCGCGATGGCGGCATCGACCGCTTTCTGATCGTAGGCGATCTCGCCTTTCGTCATCTTCAAGATCACCCCGTACATGCTCTTGCCCTGCGCCCTCATCAGATTATCCTGCTTAACGGCGATATCCTGTTGCGCCATCACCGGGCCGGCACCGAGCAACAAGGCTCCCACCACAACAACCGTTCGTATCATCGGCCCATTCTCCGTCTCGAAAAGCGTTTCCAAACGACGCCGCGGACCCGCTTGCGCGGGCCGCGGCTTATCCATCATTAGAACCTCGGGCGCGGCGATTTATTCCCGCGCGGCAGATATCAGAGGCTATGCCGGCGCTGATGCTCGCGGATCGCGACCCAGACCCGCTCGGGGGTTGCGGGCATGTCGATGTGATCGATCTTGTATTCACGCCACAGCCCCTCGATGATGGCGTTGACCACCGCCGGACAGGAACCGATCGCGCCGGCCTCGCCCGCGCCCTTGACGCCCAGCGGATT
>JBGQCE010000650.1:0-2066 GCA_041495185.1 Bradyrhizobium sp. | reverse complement strand
GATCCTGATGGGCTTTGTCACGGTCTTTACTTTGGTTTCCGTATCCCTCTATCTCGTGGAGTGGGTGCGGCACATGAGCACGATCGAAGCAAGCGAGAGCTAAAGCGTTTTCGGGCGAAGTGGGCATCCGGTTCGCGTGAAGAAAACGCGTCAAGACCAGGCATCCGCCGGCCGGTCCCGGCATGGAGTAACTTTCGTGGCAGGCCGCCTACAACCTCGACAGCTTGCATTTGCGCTGCCGCACGCGGAGAGCCTGACCCGCGACAACTTTCTCGCAGGACCGGCCAACGCCGCTGGACTAGCGCTGATCGACAGCTGGCCCGAATGGCCAAACCGGATCATGCTGCTGGTGGGACCGGAAGGCTCCGGCAAAAGCCATCTCGCCGCCATCTGGGCCGAAGAAGCCGGCGCACGCTCGACCACGGCGCATGCGCTGACCGCAGCCGCAGTGCCGGGCGCGCTGGCGACCGGGGCGCTGGTGGTCGAAGATCTGAAATCGTCGGACTTTGACGAACGGGCGCTGTTCCACCTGATGAATCTGGCGCGCGAGGATGAGGCGTCCGTTCTGATCACCGCACGCGTGCCGCCATCAGCGTTTCAGTTCGAACTGCGCGATCTGCGGTCACGTCTGCGGGCGGTACCGACGGTATCGCTGTTGCCGCCTGACGATCAGCTGTTTCGCGCCCTGATCGTCAAATTGTGCGCGGACCGTCAACTGAGCGTCGATGAAGCGGTGGTGAGCTATCTCACGACCAGGATCGAGCGGTCTTACGCCGCCGCGCGGCAGGCGGTCGAACTCCTGGACTCCGAAGCCTTGCGGCTGGGCCGGCCGGTCACCCGGGCGCTTGCGGCTGAATTGCTGCGGGATGCCTGATTTCTGCGGCCCGTCCGCATCTTGACGGCGCCTCCGGCAGGAACATCAATGTCATCGAAACGTCATCGCGCTAACACATGCTTTGTGCCGTCTTCGTCGAAATGACGTTGCCGCCTGCGGCCAGATGGATTGAAACTTGATGGAATCCGCGCAAGCCATTGTAATAAAAGAAAAAGAATCGAGTGCCGAGGCCGGTCCATCAATGGGCGCCAGCCCCGAACGCTTCATCAATCGCGAGCTTTCTTGGCTGCATTTCAATCGCCGGGTGCTGGAAGAGTCGGTCAATCCCGGCCATCCCGCGCTAGAACGGGTGCGGTTTTTGTCGATTTCCGCCAATAACCTTGATGAGTTCTTCATGGTCCGGGTCGCCGGCATCAAGGCCCAGGTGCGGGAAGGCATTGCCGAGCGCAGCCCGGACGGTCTGACCCCCGCCGAGCAGCTTGTCCTCATCAACGAGACGGTTTCAAAACTCGCCAGCGACCAGCAGGCGATCTGGCGCGATCTGCGCAGCATCCTGGCCGAGGTCGGCATCGTTCTCGTCGATGGCCGCGATGTCACCAAGGCAGAGCGAACCTGGATCGAGGATCATTTCCTCCATAATATTTTCCCGTTGCTGACGCCGCTCGCGATCGATCCGGCGCATCCCTTCCCGTTTATCCCGAGCCTCGGATTTACCGTCGCGCTGCATCTGGCGCGGGTCTCCGACGGCAAGCCGATGAACGCGCTCATTCGCATGCCCGGCAAGATCGACCGCTTCATCCGCATGCCCGCGGGCAAGGATGGCTCGGTGCGTCTGATTACGCTGGAGCAGGCCACCGGCCTGTTCATCGGCCGGCTGTTCCCCGGCTATACCGTCAAGGGTCAGGGCGCGTTCCGCATCATCCGGGATTCCGAACTCGAAATCGAGGAAGAGGCCGAAGATCTGGTCCGGCTGTTCGAAACCGCGCTGAAGCGGCGGCGGCGGGGATCGGTGATCCGGCTCGAAATCGAAGCCAAGATGCCGGAAGAACTGCGCGCCTTCGTGCAGCGCGCGCTTTCCACCGCCGACGACGAGGTTCTGCTGGTCGACGGCGTGCTGGCGATGAACGAGCTGTCGCAACTGACCCGGCTCGACCGGCCCGACCTCGAATTCGCACCCTATGTACCCCGTCATCCCGAACGCGTGCGCGATCACGGCGGCGATATCTTCGCG
>JBGQCE010000649.1:0-2078 GCA_041495185.1 Bradyrhizobium sp. | reverse complement strand
TTTTCCCGCGCCAATGGCAGGTGCGGAATCTAGGTCGGATTGGTTGCCGGCGTGTTGACGAACACGCTGAAAGATCAGTTAAGGCCTTGATCCAATTTTACCAATGGGTGCGCGCAATTCCCTGTTTTCGAAGCCAGAATCATGATTTGGGTCAATCGTGCCCGGGCGATAGGGCCTATGTGGTTCAAAGCGCTTACCTGACGGCTTGGCCAAATGAACCCTGTCGATACATCCCGCCCGCAACTGAAAATTCGAAGCGTCAATCTCGATACCGGCCGCGAGAACGTCGTCGTGATCTCGCGACAGTCAAAGGCATTGCGCGCGGAAATTTTCCGGGGATTTAGCCGGGTCGAACTCCGCCGGGATTCGAAGGTGCTGCTGGCCACCCTTCTCATCACCGACGACGACGCCCTGGTGGGCCCCGATGAAATCGGCCTTTCCGAACCAGCCTTGCGGCGGTTCGCCGAATCCGCCGGCAACCTCGTGACGGTCACACCGGCTGCGCCTCCGGAAAGCCTCGAAGCGGTGCGCGGAAAGATCCGGGGCCGGACCCTGAGCGCATCGGAAATAACCGCTATAGTCAACGACCTGACCCACTACCGCTACTCCGACATGGAAATTGCCGCGTTCCTCATCAGCTCCGCCAGCTTCATGACGAGCGATGAGCTGATCGCCCTCACCCAGGCGATGGCTGAGGCGGGAACGCAGCTGAAGTGGCCGGATCCGATCGTGGTCGACAAACATTGTATCGGCGGAATTCCGGGCAATCGCACCTCAATGATCGTGGTTCCGATCGTGGCGGCACACGGACTTCCGATTCCAAAAACCTCTTCGCGCGCCATTACGTCTCCCGCCGGCACGGCGGACACCATGGAAGTGCTGGCGCGGGTTAATGTCGGCGCCGATGAGATGAAGACGATCGTTGCGGCCTGCAATGGCTGTCTGGTCTGGGGCGGACATGTGAACCTGTCGCCGGCCGACGATATCCTGATTTCCGTGGAGCGGCCGCTCAGCCTCGATACGCGCGAGCAGATGGTTGCGTCGATCATGTCGAAGAAACTCGCAGCCGGTTCGACCCATCTCCTGATCGACCTGCCGGTTGGCCCGACGGCCAAGCTTACCAACGGCGCGGAGGCCATGCGACTGCGCAAACTGTTCGAGTTTGTCGGCGATCGCTTCGGCATAGCGGTGGAGGTGATCACAACCGATGGCCGCCAGCCGATCGGAAACGGTATCGGTCCGGTTCTCGAAGCCGAGGACGTCATGGCCGTTCTGGCGAACGATCCCGCCGCGCCAAAGGACTTGCGCGAAAAGTCGCTGCGGCTTGCCGCCCATTTGCTGGAATACGACCCGAAGCTGCGTGGCGGCACCGGTTATGTTCGGGCCCGCGAATTGCTCGATAGCGGAGCGGCGCTCAAACAGATGCAGAAGATCATCGATGCGCAGGGGCCGGCGAACTGCCGCACCGAGTTGGGAAATCTGACATTCGACGTGAAAGCCGGGAGCAATGGCGTCGTCTCCGGCATTGACTGCCTGCAGTTGAACCGGCTGGCGCGGACCGCGGGTGCGCCCATCGACAAGGGCGCCGGCATCCGCTTGTTCAAGAAAATCGGCGACCGCGTCGAGCAAGGCGAGCCGCTTTACCGGGTTTATGCCTTCGATCAGTCGGAACACGATCTCGCGGCAGCGAGCGCGAAGATCGATACGGGCTACGCGATCGGAAACCCGACAACACTTCGCAGCGAGACGCCGTGAGCAAGGTCGCCATTCAGAGCCTGCCATCCTGTGCCGGCGATGCAAAGCGGCTGGCCTTACTGCTTGGCCTTCCGCTGCAGGAGATTGCATTGCACCGTTTCCCCGACGGGGAAATGCGTGTCGCGGTCGGCCGCGCCGCATCGACGACGATCATCTATGCTTCGCTCGACCAGCCAAACGACAAGCTCCTTGCGATTTTGTTCGCCGCCGAAGCGCTGCGGCGCGGCGGCGCCAGCCGGCTCGTCCTGCTGGCGCCCTATCTCTGCTACATGCGCCAGGATGCGGCCTTTCATGAAGGCGAAGCAATCAGCCAGAAGGCGGTC
>JBGQCE010000648.1:0-2089 GCA_041495185.1 Bradyrhizobium sp. | reverse complement strand
TGGGCAAGCTGTACGACAGCGAAAAGAATTACGATCAGGCATTCAAGCATTATCGCGCGGCTAACGATCTCGATCCGGAAAAGTTCGATATTGAAGGCAATGGCCGAGCGTTTGAAACGATTATCAACTACTTTGACGGCGAAACGCACCGTCGTCGTCCGCGCGCCTCGAATCGCTCCCGATTGCCGATTTTCATCGTCGGCATGCCGCGCTCGGGCACGACGCTGACCGAGCAGATCCTGGCCAGCCATCCCCTGGTGCATGGCGCCGGCGAATTGCTGCAGATCGGAAAGATCAATGGCTCCCTGGCCCAGTTGACGGGCGCCCCCTGGCCCGAATGCATGAACCGTCTCGATCGCAAGCTGCTCGACAAAATCGCGCAAGAGCATCTGGATTATCTCGGACGCCTGGCCAGCGGCAAGGCGCGCGTGACCGACAAGATGCCGCACAATTTTCGCTTGCTCGGCCTGATCGACCTGCTGTTCCCCGAGGCGCGCATTATCCACTGCCGGCGGGATGCGATGGACAACTGTCTGTCAATCTACTTTCTGTCGTTCGGAATTTCGCACGCCTACGCCAATAACCTCGAACACCTCGGCACCTATTATCGCCAATACGAACGGCTGATGGCGCACTGGAGCCGCGTGATCCGCGTACCGGTCCTGGACATGCCCTACGAGATGACGGTGGCGGAACCGGAGCAGACTGCGCGCAAACTCATCGAGTTCTGCGGGCTGGAGTGGGACGATCGGTGCCTGCGTTTCCACGAATTGAAACGAACGATCAATACCCACAGCTATGATCAGGTGCGTCAGCCGATTTATAAGAAATCCGTCGCCCGCTGGAAGCACTACGAGAAATTTCTCGAACCGCTCAGGCGGTCCCTCGACTACACCGAGCCCTCGGATCAGCGCGCAGACACCTTGTAGGGGCGGTCTGTGGAGCGGGTTTGCCCGCGATGTGTTTTGATCGGTCTCGTCTCGCGAGCAAGTTCGCTCCTACAGGCGCCTCGGCAACCTTTCCGGCCTGCAACAAGGCAATGGCCCGTTGCTGCATTTGCGCCACGGACATACCGGACATCGCGCTCATACAACCCCTGAAAGTGGATCGCAGACGTCGCCCAGCGCTTCGACCAGTGGCCCAATATGTTTTTCGTACCGGCGCCAGCGCGCGACGGACTTCTTGTATATCGGCTGGCGCACCTGGTTGTAGCTGAAGGTATTGGCAATGCGTTCGGATTCATGATGTCGCAGGCAGTGTTCGTCCCACGGCAGCTCGCAAAAATCCACGAGTTCTCGAGTCTTCTCGACCGGATTTTCCACCAGATCTTCATAATGCATTTCGAGAAGTGGAATGCGTAACACCGTGCGCCAGTGATCCATCAGCCGGAGATACTGCCGGTAATAAAGCCCGAGATTCGTCAGGTCGGTGGCGTAGGCGTGATGTTCTATGAACGGGTGAAAGTAAATAGACAGGCAGGTATCCAGCGGGTCCCGCATGCAATGGATCACCCGTGCGCCGGGGAAAAGCAGGTCGATCAGTCCGAGTTGAACGAAATTATGCGGCATTTTGTCGGTCACACGCGTGACGCCCTTGGCGCGCGATGCGAGGTTCTCAAGATACTTATCGGCAAAGCGGTCCAGCGTCTTGACCTCGATTGCTTCGAGGTAGTGGGGATATGGCTTGCCGGTGCCGGACGCGCGGGCCAGTTTCGGGAACATCTCGAAAATGTCGCCCAGCTCGCCGGCTCCGTGGACCAGTGGATGGCTCGCGAGAATGGTCTCGATCAGTGTCGTGCCCGAGCGCGGCATGCCCACGATGAATACGGGCAATTTTGAGCAGTTGCTGGCGCGCGGCAGTTTGGGAAGCCGGACCGTGCTGAAGAAGTCGATCAGCGTGGAAAACCGCTGCGTCTGGGCCGAGTGGTCGTATGCCGCCGGGCTCAGCGCGTTAGCCCGCTTGTAGCTATCGAAAGCGGCGTCATAGTCGCCCTCCGCGTCGAGCAGGTCGCCGAGCTGATAACAGGCGGTTTGTTCAAATTCGGGCTCGCATCGTCCCGGCCCCGCGGCTCTCTGCAATACCTCGATGG
>JBGQCE010000647.1:0-2091 GCA_041495185.1 Bradyrhizobium sp. | reverse complement strand
ATCGGTCTGGACGTTGATCACTTCCTTGTTGTCACGCGTCAGCGCCAGACTGACCTGGCACCTGAAATACTCCGAGGTCTTGACGTTGAAGATGTAGGCGTAGGATTTGCAGGTCGCGGTATTGAGTTTTCCGGCGCTCAATCCCCGGCTACAGGAAATTCTCTGGTTATTGCTGAGCTTGAATTCGTCCGCCTGGGCTACAGGAACCAGCGCCGCAAACCACAGCGCGACGCCCAAACAAATTTTCATGACGTGGTTCATCCGAATCTTCCCTGTGACGTATTTTGCAAACTGCCGTTCTAGACCGAAACCGGAAGATAGTCGCGAAGTGGGATGCGGGAAATCACAAAGTCTTATGCGGCGCGCGGTGCGGCGAACAGACTGGTCGTATTGACGCGACAATGGCGTTCGTGATTTGTTCAAGGCGGGACCAATTTTCTTCTGAACGATTGCCGGGAGCACGCAGGATGACGAGAGTTTCGACAAAGACCTTTTTGATGGCGGCCGCGCTGACCGCGCTGACGACATCCGCATTTGCCGAGACCGCCAGGCCGACACCCTGGGTGCTGTCGTCCGACACGGGCTATGGCTACGACAAGGACGGCAAGACGTTCTCCTACAAGATGGGCACCAACAATGCGGGGGTGCTACTGAAGGGAGCGAAGAAGGTGCCCAAGGGCACGCTGTTCTTCATCGGCCAGAACGGACAGCTCTATATGCGCACCGGGCCGTTCCTTGAAGGCGACGGCAAGTTCATGTTCGGATCGAATTGAGACGCATTCTGCGCATAAAGTTATGATGTCATCATCCGCGAAAGCGGATGATCCAGTACGCCGCCCCGCCCAAGGTCTTATTCCGGCGGCGCGGGTTACTGGATGCCCCGCTTTCGCGGGGCATGACAGTGTGGGCCGAGGCATTCGCTAAAACGCCGCCGCCAATTCCTTCGCGCCCGGCAAGTTGCTGTTGCTGTCCATCCGGCTGTCGGTAACATCAAGCAGTTTCGCCACCGTGTTGTGGCGGATCGCCACCGGATTGCGCTCGTAACCCGAGCGCTGGAAGAAATTCGAGGTCGGGACCTGCTCGCGCGTCGCCTGCGGCATTGTCACCATGTCGAGCCCGGTAGAGTCGCCGGTCAGATTCATCATTTCCAGTTCGGCGGCGGTGAGCGCGCGGGTGTAACCCTTGGCGCGCGCGAAAATGACTGAGGTCAGGAGCTTGTGGGTCTGCAGCAGCGGGCCGACATCGATGTCGAGCACCATCGCATGGATGGCCCAGCCCTGCGGCGTATCGCCGAGCTTCTCGTGCTGGGCCCATTCGTCCGGCACCGAGCGCGCGACAGCCACCATCCGCTTCAGCACCGCGATCTTGTGATCCATCGCCTTGCGCAGGCTCCCGGACAATCGCGCGGCTTTCTCCGTCAGCTCACGGACGAATTCGTGACCCTGCTCGGCGACGAGTTCGACGCTGTTGGTGGTGAGCAACTGGTTGTAGCCGATCGCAGTGGAAATCGCGCGCGAGCCCGGCCGCGATGCGCTCAAGCCCGATTGCATGTCGTGATTGCCGTTGCCGCCGGTCTCGAACGAATAGACCCGCACCGCCTGCTCGCGCGTGAGCCCCGCCGCCGCCGCGGTGCGAGCATAGGCGCGCTTGAACTGGACCTCATGGACGGGCCGCTGCGGCGCAAACTGAAAAAGCTCGGAGGCCGCCTTCAGGAGATCGGCGACAACCGGAATATATTTGCGCTCGCGCCGCTTTTCCTCGGGCTCGGGCTCCGGATTCACCGGCGGCTTCGGCCCGGTATAGACCGGCGGTTGCGTCAGTACATAATCATCAAGCCCGATGGCCTGATGTTCGCGCCGCTTGGCGTTGCGGCCCCGCCGCTTCTCGGCGATCGAGCTCCAATAGGCGCTGGCTTCCTCTTCGAATGCCGCGCGCGCTTCCTGATATTCCCCGAGCTTGCGGCGATATTCGGCGATCGCTTGCGGCGATACCGCCTGCGCCATCGCACTGGCGGTCGCAGCGGGAAGCCCGGCGGCGTCCATGGCCATGGCCTGCGGCGCGATCGGCAGCAGCGCGAGCGCGAGAAACCTT
>JBGQCE010000646.1:0-2111 GCA_041495185.1 Bradyrhizobium sp. | reverse complement strand
AGGCCCGCGCGTGGTCGAGCACATGGTGGACGCGGTGCTCTCGTTTGAGGGCGAAGGCTCGCAGCAATTCCGGATTCTGCGCGCGGTAAAGAACCGCTTCGGCCCGACCGACGAGATCGGCGTGTTCGAGATGACGGGCCTGGGCCTGCGCGAAGTCCCCAATCCGTCCGAGCTGTTTTTGTCCGAACGCGATCTGGGCAGTCCGGGCACGGCGGTATTCGCAGGCATAGAAGGCACCCGTCCGGTGCTGGTGGAATTGCAGGCGCTGGTGGCGCCGACCTCGCTCGGCACCCCGCGCCGCGCGGTGGTGGGCTGGGATCCGAGCCGGCTGTCGATGGTGCTGGCGGTGCTGGAGGCCCATTGCGGGGTGAAACTGTCAGGCCATGACGTCTATCTGAACGTCGCGGGAGGCTTGAGGATCCAGGAGCCGGCGGCCGACCTTGCGGCTGCGGCTGCGCTGGTGTCGTCGCTGGTTAACGCGCCGCTGCCGACGGACGCGGTGTATTTCGGCGAGATTTCACTGTCCGGGGCGGTCCGGCCGGTGGCGCAGACCTCGGCCCGGCTGAAGGAAGCGGCAAAGCTCGGATTCGGCCGCGCCGTGCTGCCCGAATCGGCCCGTGGCGAAGTCAACGGCGACGCCGGTCTTTCCCTCACGACCGTCGTCGGATTAACCAGCCTGGTCGCGGATATCGCCGCGCGCGGCAATATCCGGGGAAACCGGGAACCAAACCGCGAAGGCGCGGTGGAGAAAAATGCCACACCTGCGAGATTCCGGCGTGGAGAAGGCTAGCCGGGCGTGACCTTGCCCGCCCTCGCCGCTAGGGTCCGATTCAACTGAGTTGAATCAGACACTAGCGGTATCTTTTTGTTTGAGCATGATCTCCGGGCAAACGCTTTGCGTTTGTCCCGAGGGAAAACCGGTTTCCACTTTTCCGGATCATGCTCTATACAACCCGCGCGCAGGGGCGGATGGCTCGACTTCCGGCCTTGCGGGACGGGACATATGACCATCACCTAGGGCGGCACCGACACGCCGATTCGCGGTTATGACTTTACGAGCGGACCTGACTAGCCGATGCCGATAACGATACTCGATCTCGTCCTGCTCGCCGTGATGCTGATCTCCGGCCTGCTCGCGATGGTGCGCGGCTTCATGCGCGAGATCCTGTCGATTGCGGCCTGGGGCGCGGCGGCGCTGGTCACGCTCTATGCGTTCTCGAAACTGCTGCCGACCGCCAAGACCTATTTCAACAACGACACGGTGGCGAGCGTGGTCGTGGTCGCCGGCGTATTCATCGGTACCCTGATCGCGGTCTCCATCGTCACGGTGCGGATTTCCGACATGATCCTGGATTCCCGGATCGGGGCGCTCGATCGCACGCTCGGGTTCCTGTTTGGGCTGGCGAGGGGTCTCCTGATCGTGGTCGTGGCGTTCCTGTTCTTCAGCTGGCTGGTCCCGGACAAGCAGCGGCCGGATTGGGTGACCGGGGCGAAGTCCCGAACGGTGCTCGACGGAACCGGCCAATGGCTAATGTCGCTCTTGCCTGACGACCCCGAGAACACCATCTTGAAGAGATTCAAGAAGAATAAACCAGATGATGAACAAACTGACACCGAGCCGGGGGCTCCGGCCAGCGGCGATGGCTATAGTAAACCTGCCCGCGACAGCCTGAAAAAGCTGATCGACAAGCCCGCGGCGCGTTGAGATCAGGCCAAAAGAGAGGCGCGATGGACCGTAAACAGAGCCCTTCCGAAGACGCCGAGCAACGCGATCCGGGCCTCGGCTCGGTCTCGACCGATTTCGACCTGCAAGACGATATGGAAGGCGACACGCTACGCGAGGAATGCGGCGTGTTCGGCATCTTCGGCCATCCGGAAGCCGCCGCCATCACCGCGCTTGGATTGCACGCCCTGCAGCATCGCGGCCAGGAAGCCGCAGGCATCGTATCCTTTGACGGAAGCCGATTTCACAGCGAGAGGCGGCTCGGCCTGGTCGGCGACACCTTCTCCCGCCGCGAGGTGATCGATCGCCTCCCCGGCAACGCCGCCGTCGGTCATGTGCGCTACTCGACCACCGGCGCGACCATCCTGCGCAATGTGCAACCGCTGTT
>JBGQCE010000645.1:0-2130 GCA_041495185.1 Bradyrhizobium sp. | reverse complement strand
TGCAGCGATTTGAGATAGAGGTCCTGCAAGTCCGGCGGCGACGGCTTCAGGATCACCTGAAACTGGTAGTAATGCTGCAGCCGGTTGGGATTTTCGCCGTAGCGGCCGTCCTTCGGCCGTCGCGACGGCTGCACATAGGCCGCATTCCAGTGTTTCGGCCCGAGTGCGCGCAGCGTGGTCGCGGGGTGAAAGGTGCCCGCGCCCACCTCCATATCGTAGGGTTGCAGGATCACGCAGCCGTAATCCGCACAATAACGCTGCAGCGTCAGGATCAGTCCCTGGAACGAGCGTTCCGGGCGCATGTGCGGGGGTATCGAGTCCATCGTCGGGTCAGGTCTTCGCTGGGGGCTTGAGCAAGCGCGGGACCGTATCGGCGGGAAGGCGGGGAATCAAGGCGATGCGGCTCCGGACGGGGGGTGTTCCTCATGGTGAGGAGCGCATCTCGCGCGTCTCGAACCATAAGGCCGGAGACCGTGTCCATCCTTCGAGACGCAGGCTTGCGCCTGCTCCTCCAGCGATGAGCGCAATCGCGCTCACGCGGGGATGAGGGCGTCAGCCCGGGCGGTAGGCGCCGGTGTTGGGATCCCGCCGCAGCGTCGGAATATCTTTCGACCTGGCGGCCTCGGCGACCCGTGCGAGGCGGGCCTCTTCCAATTCCCGGTTGACCCGCAGGGCTGCGCGATAGGCCCAGCGGACCACAGCCAGCCCACCCAGGGCGCCTGCGAATGCGATCAGCGGCGGCATCGGTCGATCCTTGTCGTTCATTCGTCACGCCCCGATTCACATTGTCGCGCAAGCCGGCCCGCGCCGCAATCGCCTTGTCCGGGACCAAATGGCGCGGGCTGGCCCGCCCTCAAAACCCGAATTTGGCCCAAATTGCCCTGGTTTCCAGCGCCGAAATCAGCTCATCCGGCAGTCCGGTGAACCCGTCCAGCTGGCTCAGCGCTCCCGCGCCTGCCGATTTGCGGCCCAAAAGGCCCGAAAGCAACCCCATCGCAGGCGCGATCACCGGCGTCCGTACCTTATCGCCGTACCGTGCGCGCAGCGTCGAGCGCAGGTCGCCGATCGCATCCGCAAGGCCGAGCGACACCGATGTCTCTCCCGCCCAATATTCGCCGGTGAACAGAACGTCGTCGGCGCCCTTCAGGCGATCGCCCCGGCTCTGTTTCACCAGCGCGATGAAGATCGCGTGGATCTCGCGCTGAAGCGCTTTGACGCGTGCGACGTCGTCGGGGTTTTCCGGGAGAAACGGATCGAGCATCGCCTTGTGCGCGCCCGCCGTATAAAGCCGCCGCTCGACGCCGACCTTCCTGATCAACTCCTGAAATCCAAAGGAACCGCCGACCACGCCGATCGAGCCCAGGATCGAGGATGGATCGCAAAAAATCTCGTCACCGGCGCAGGCGATCATGTAGCCACCGGACGCCGCGACATCCTCGACGAACACCAGCACCGGCAGTTTCTTCTCAGTGGCGAGTTGTCGAATCCGCAAATAGATCTGGCGCGACTGTACCGGCGAACCGCCGGGCGAATTGATCACCAGCGCCACCGCTTTGGCGCGCTTCATCGCGAAGGCGCGCTCGAGCGTCCTGGCGAGCCCGGCCAGCGACATGCCCGGCCGCAGCGGCGTCACTGCACCGATCAAGCCCGACAGCCGGACCACGGGCACCACGGCGTTTCCACGCCGCAGACGCGCCGGAATCCATTCCATCAGCCTGTCGATCAAGCCCGGCCACCCCAAGCGGTCACTTTTTTGTTCGGTCATACCGTTACCTCGAAATTAACCAATTGTTATCACGCTGCTGTCATCTAGCCGATGGAACGTCTTTTGCATTGCGGTCTGAGGCTGCAACGGTGCAGCGGAGAAAGAAAAGACATGAAAATCTATCTGCTGATGCTGCTGATCGGCGCACTTTTGACCGCGATTCACTTCACTTCCGTGCCGAAGCAGGGTTCGAAAACGCTTCCGCAATAGCCGGCCTGCTCAAAGCTTGAGCGATCGCGCCGGCCTCACGGTACTGCCAATGGCAATACCCCTTTCCCGGCCAGAATGTCCTGCACCTGTTTATTGGGCACGGCTGACTCATTGTTGAGCATCAGCGCGGCAAGCATTCGGGTTGGCGCCTTGCC
>JBGQCE010000644.1:0-2132 GCA_041495185.1 Bradyrhizobium sp. | reverse complement strand
CCGGCATGGATATGCCAGACCGGATTGGCCAACTGCTGCCGCGCGTCCTGCCGCGGAAAGCCTTCGAGGAATTGCTGGTAGTCGTCGACGTTGCGCGGGATCACGTCGAAGTACAGCCGCTTCGCCGACTTGGGCTCGCGATACATGAACAGCGACAGCGATTCCGGCGACGCATAGCGCAGCCATTCGTCGATGGTGAGCCCGTTGCCCTTCGACTTGGAAATCTTCTGGCCCTTGTCGTCGAGGAACAGCTCGTAATTGAACCCTTCGGGCGGCATGCCGCCGAGCGCCGTGCAGATCTTGCCCGAAAGTTTTACGGAATCGATCAGGTCCTTGCCGGCCATCTCATAGTCGATGCCGAGCGCGACCCAGCGCATCGCCCAGTCCGGTTTCCACTGCAGCTTGCAGTGGCCGCCGGTGACCGGAAGCGTGATGCGCTCTTTGGTCTCGGGATCGTCGTAGGAGATCGTGCCAGTCTTCACATCATGCGCCACGATGGGCACATACAGCACCATGCCGGTGCGCGGACAGATCGGCAAAAACGGCGAATAGCTCGCCGCGCGCTCTTCGCGCAAGGACGGCAGCATGATCGCCATCACCTGATCGATGCGCTCCAGCACCAGCAGCAGCGCCTTGTCGAATTTTCCCGACGTGTAGTAATCGGTCGAGCTCGCGAACTCGTAGTCAAATCCGAACGTGTCGAGAAACGCACGCAGCCGCGCATTGTTGTGCGCGCCGAAACTCGGATGGGTGCCGAACGGATCGGGCACCTTGGTCAACGGCCGGCCCAGATGTTGCGCCAGCATCTCCTTGTTCGGCACGTTGTCCGGCACCTTGCGCAGGCCGTCCATATCATCGGAGACCGCAATCAGCCGGGTCCTGATCTTGTCCTCGGTGAGCACGCGAAAGGCATGGCGCACCATGGTGGTGCGCGCGACCTCGCCAAAGGTGCCGATATGCGGCAGGCCCGACGGCCCATAGCCGGTCGCGAACAGCACCTCGTCCTTTGGCTTTTTCTTCAGCCGCGCGACAATCGCCTTGGCCTGCTCGAACGGCCAGGCGTTGGATTGTTCGGCGAGCGCGCGCAGGTCGGCGGCACTGGCGGCAAGATCGATCGTGGACATCTAAAGGGGTCTCCGGGACGCGGAAACTAAACGCGTCCGCTTACAAATGCAAAACAACGGCCGAACCACCGTCATTCCGGGATGGTGCGCTAGCACCAGACCCGGAATCTCGAGATTCCGGGTTCGATGCTTCGCATCGCCCCGGAATGACGGTCAAATCCCTAGAACGGACTCACGGAAAAATAGCGCAGCCACAAATCGGTGTAGTGGCCCTTTTCCCAAACCCGGAACAGCGCCCAGTTCAGGGCCTGCCGCAACAGGTCGTTGCCCTTGCGCACGGCGATGCCGACGCCCTCGCCGAAATAGCGGCTGTCGACAAACGGCCCGCCGCTGAAGGCGCAGCATTCGCCGGAATCGGTGCCGTTGATCCAGAACGCGAGCGAGATCGCATCGCCGAAAATGAAGTCGACCTCGCCGCGCCGCAGCGCCAGCCGCAGCGCGTCGTCGTTGGGATAGGAATGCAGTTCGGCGTCCGTGAACATCGCCTTGAGGTAGGCCTCATGCGAGGAGCCTGCGATGGCGCCGACTTTCTTGCCTTCGAGATATTCCGGGCGAATCTCCGGCATCACGGCGTCGCGCCGCGACACGAACCGCGCCGGCGCCCGATAATAGGGATCGGTGAAATCGACGCGGGCGCGCAGTTGCGGCGTCACCGCCAGCGAGGCGATGATGGCGTCGCCCCGGTTGCTCGCGATCGCATCCAGCAGGGTTTCGAACCGCCGCATCTGGATCGTGCAGGTGACCTTGATCTCGTCGCAAAGCTGCCGCGCCAGATCGACATTGAAGCCGGCGGGATTGCCGTCGGGGCCGGTGAAGTTGAAGGGCGGATAATCGGTTTCGGTCAGAAACCGGATCACCGTGATGCGGGACAAATCGGGCCGGTCCGGACGCCGCCTTGGATCCCAGAAGCCGGGGACGGCTTGGGGAGCCGCCTCGGTGGCGGGTTTTGCAATATTTTGCGCGTGCGCGGCACCGCCAGCCAGCAGCGCCACCGCCAGCAGGGCGCCT
>JBGQCE010000643.1:0-2151 GCA_041495185.1 Bradyrhizobium sp. | reverse complement strand
TCGAAAAACAGCCCGGTCAGGTTTCCACCGGGGTGCGCAATGCTCGCAACCAGCCGGTCCTTGACGGGATCCGACTCAAGATCCATCGCCACGATCGGTATGGTGTCCGATGCCGCGTGGGCGTAACGGACAACAGCGGGACCGCTTGCGAAAAGTACACGCACTTTTCTGGCTATCAGTTCCTTTGCCAAGGGTTCGAACTGAGCGGAGTTTGATTCCGCGTTGCGCGCCACCAGCGTGATGTTCCGACCCTCGGCATAGCCCTTGGAGCGCAAGCCGTCCAGGAACGCCGCCATGCGAGGAACCCCTGCCGCGGAATTGCCGGCGTATAGAAAGCCGATTTCGGGAAGTTGCGGCGCGGGCTGGCCTTGCGAACCAGCCGGCCAACCGGCGCCGGCAACAGCGATTATTTTCAGGAATTCGCGACGCTTCATATTCGTCCACTCAACAGAGCGATCACGCCGAATGTCCGGCGTGGGATGACCGTAATCTCAAAAATGCAGCACGGTCGCCCCTCCGGCAACCACGATGAACCCACCAGTTTCACTCGATCACCTCATCTGCTCGCGCAATCAGCGTCGACGGCAGGTCGAGGCCGAGCGCCCTGGCGGCCTTCAGATTGATGATCAGCAGGAATTTGGTGGGCTGATAGACCGGGATGTCGCCAGGTTTGGTGCCATTGAAGATCTGATGCACGTCATTGGCCAGACGCTGGGCGAGTTCGCCGAGATCCGGCGCGTAGGTCATCAGTCCCCCGAGGTCGACATAGTCGCGGTAGGGATAGACGACCGGGATACGGTATTTCGCGGCCAGTTCGGCAATCAAGGCCCGCTGCGCCAAATAGCTGCCGCCCTCGTCAACCATGGCCGCGTCGAATTGTTGTTGCACCAGTTCGGCGAAGACGCGGCGGAGCTGCGCATCATTTACTTCGGGAAGGAAATTCCCGGTCAACGCGATTCCCAATCGTTGCCCGGCTTCGCGATGTAGCAAGCCCGTTTGGTTGTCCCACGCGTTCGACAGCAGATAAGCGACCTTGGCCGCCTGCGGCATCGCGTCCTTCAGGATTTGCAGGCGCTTGGCAACGATTTCCATACCCGCGTCGATGCTGACGCCTGTCAGGTTGCCGCCGGGATGCGCAAGACTTGTGACCAATCCTCCCGCGATCGGATCTCCCGTAATCGCGACGATCGGTATCGTGGTCGTGGCGACCGTGAACACTTTCACGAGACTGTTGAGGTTTGAAACGATCACGTCCGGGTTGCGGCTCACGACCTCGGCAGCAAGAGAGGCAAAACGCTCGGAGCGGCCCTCGGCGGAATAGCGCTCGACGACGAGATCGCCTCCCTCGGCATGGCCGAGCCCGCGCAGCGTTTCGTAGAACCGCCGCACCCAGAACGGGCCGGCGGTCTCGGTCAGCTGGTCGGCGGGAATGCCGGAATGAACGAATGCGATTCGGTGCTGCTTCGCCGGTTGCTGCGCGCTCGCCGCGAGCGGCCACGCGACCGCTGCACCTCCGACCAGCCTGATGAACTCGCGTCGTTTCACTCGATCACCTCGTCGGCAAGCGCCAGCATCGTCGGCGGCACCGCGAGCCCGAGCTGCCTGGCTGTCTTCAGGTTGATGATGAACTCGAACTTCGTCGGCTGCTCGACCGGAAGGTCGGCCGGCCGCGCGCCTTTCAATACCTTATCGACATACTCCGCGGCGCGGCGGCTGATCTGCCGCCGGTCCACACCATATGACATCAGGCCGCCCGCTTCCGCGAAATCCCTGGTTCCGTAAATCGCCGGCAGCCGGGCTGCGGCGGCGAGTTCGGCGATTTGCCGTCTCGCGCCCAACAGCAAGGGATCGTCCAGCGTGAGTAAACCCGCCGCACCGGCCTTGATCGCGGCCTCGATGCCGGCTGATACCTGATCGGCGGTTCTCGCCTCGAACACCGCTAGCGGCTGGTGTCCTTGTTCTGCGGCCGACCTGACCTCCCGCAAAGCCAGCGCCGAAAAAGGCGTGTCCGGATTCAAGAGCACCGCGATTGTCTGTTTGCCCGGGACGAGGTCCTCAAGGATTTGCAGCCGCTTGGCGGCGATGTCGTTGGCTTGATCGGTCAAGCCGGTCACATTTGCACCGGGCTTGCCGAGGCTTGCAACTAGGCCC
>JBGQCE010000642.1:0-2159 GCA_041495185.1 Bradyrhizobium sp. | reverse complement strand
CCCATTCGCCGCGCATCGTCACCAGCGTCAGGAATGGAAAGCGGAAAATCTGGGTGAGCGACAGCATGTTCACGCAATTGCCGACCCCGCTCGACTGCATCAGGAGCACACCGCGCTGGCCGCCGGCCCAGGCGCCGGCCAAGAGCGCCACGCCTTCTTCTTCGGTCGTCAGCGGAATCCCCCGCATCGAGGGTGCGCCCAGCACGCGTTCGATCAGCTGCGAATGCCCGGCATCCGGCACATAGGGCACCTGACGGACATCGAAGCGCTGCAAAATCTTGAAAATTTCATCCGGCCAGGAGGGAGTAGTTTCGGGAGCCGCTTCGGAAGGTGCTTCAGTACGGGCGTGCATTTTCATTTCCAGTCGGCTGGTCAAGACTGTATTCCGGTGCGGGACATTAGAGGTAGCCGGGTTTTGCGAAAGAGCGAAATCAGCATATCGGTCTTCACCAAAGAGTATGGCAGCATGAATGCGAACGCGCGAGAGCTGGCGGCCAATTTCGACATCGAGAAACTGACGCCGGAATTCTATGCCGACCCCTACCCGACCTATCGTGCACTGCGGGAGCATGAGCCGGTCAAGCTGATGCCCAACGGCTCCTACTTCCTGACACGCTATGACGATCTGGTCAGCGCCTACAAGAACACAAAGCTGTTCTCTTCCGACAAGAAGAAGGAGTTCGCGCCGAAATACGGCTCTTCGCTGCTCTACGAACACCACACTACCAGCCTCGTCTTCAACGACCCGCCGGCGCACACCCGCGTGCGGCGGCTGATCATGGGCGCGCTGTCGCCGCGCGCGATCGCAGCGATAGAGCCGGACCTAATCGCGCTGGTGGACCGGCTGCTCAAGACAATCGCGGCAAAGGGCGACGTCGATCTGATCGACGATTTTGCATCTGCGATCCCTATCGAGGTCATCGGGAACCTGCTCGATGTGCCGCAAGCGGAACGCGAACCGCTACGCAACTGGTCGCTGGCGATCCTGGGGGCGCTCGAGCCCGTGATATCAGCCGAGGTATTTGCGCGCGGCAACAAGGCGGTGAAGGATTTTCTTAGCTATCTGGAAATCCTGGTCGAGCGGCGGCGGGCCAAACCCGGCAATCCTGATCGAGACGTGCTGACCCGCCTCATTCAGGGCGAAGACAATGGCGAGCGTCTGACGGAAAAGGAATTGCTGCACAACTGCATCTTCCTGCTCAACGCCGGCCACGAGACCACCACCAATCTGATCGGCAACGGGCTGGTGGCGCTGTCAGGAAACCCTGCGCAGAAAACGCGGCTGATCGAAAATCCCGATCTGATCAAGACCGCGGTCGAGGAAATCCTGCGGTTCGAAAGCTCGAACCAGCTCGGCAACCGCATGACGACGGAGCAAGTCGAACTCGGCGGCGTCACGTTGGCCCCGGGAACGTCCGTTACGCTGTGCATCGGGGCGGCCAACCGCGATGCCAGACAGTTCACCGATCCGGAAAATCTCGACATCGGCCGTACCCCGAACCGGCATCTCGCGTTTGGCACCGGCGCGCATCAATGCGCCGGGATGGCGCTGGCGCGGCTCGAAGGCGCGATCGCGATCTCGCGATTCCTGGCGAGGTTTCCCGGCTACGCGCTGAACCGCCCGCCGGTGCGCGGCGGCCGCGTTCGCTTCCGCGGATTTTTGAGCGTGCCGTGCGCGGTCAGTGGATAACCCTCATGGTGAGGAGGCGCCTGCGCCGTCTCGAACCATGAGGCCCCGGTGCATCCTCATCCTTCGAGACGCGGCGAAGACGCCGCTCCTCAGGATGAGGTCAATATTCAACCACCGAGCGATACCGCGCGATGCAGCACAACAAATCGTTCGCGAAAGTCTCCGTCGGCTGGCGGACGCTGGCAAAGTTGCTATGATCCCTCGAGGTTCATTGGAACGGAGCAACGCCATGGACGCCGTGACGCCGAAGGGCTCTCAGACATCAGACACGCATTCCCACCTCGTTCGCCCTGAGAGCATGGAGTGGCAGAAAACCCGCTTCCCGGGCTGCGAGGCCAAGACGCTGCTGTTCGATCACGCGACCGGCCTGATGACCGCGCTGATGCGGTTCGCACCGGGCGCGGTGCTGCCCGACCACGAGCACGTCAACATCGAGCAGACCTATGTGCTGGAGGGCCACCTGGTCGAT
>JBGQCE010000641.1:0-2160 GCA_041495185.1 Bradyrhizobium sp. | reverse complement strand
GCTGCCATCCGCCTGGGCGTACTCAACGTGACCTGTCAGCGCGTTGACGATATCGCCGGTAAGATGGGCGCCATCGGGCGACGACAGCGCGGCGCGCTTCTCGCCCTTGAAGTAATCCTGCAGAACCAGTTCGTGGTCGTCTTTGGAAAGGACCAGGTCGACGCCGGACCGCTTGAAATCGCCGTTGAAGAGCAGCTGCGCGTCGGGGACGATGATCGCATCCGAAGGCGCGTGCGTCGCATGCGAAGAAATGGTTTCGACATGGCCGTGCCCAGTGGAATGCAGGCCCGAGCCATCAGCGGGAATCTTGGCGTCGAATTTGCCGGAGTAATTCAAAGGGCCACCGCAATTGGTTAATATCTATATAATATTCAACGATCTAAGCTTGCATATCACCGGGAAGTCCGTAGCGAAACCATCTCCTGCTTGTGCAAGTCCTTTGCTTGTCTATTCGGCAGAGCCGCCCCGAAATATCTACGCCGCCAAATTTCCAAAGGACGAAGTATTCCCTGCCGTCATAACAAGTACAAATGTGATGTTTGTGATGGCTCTGGGGGCGTTCTTAGGTAGTTCAGCGTATAGAATCGGAAGCCGATACTTATATCATCCTTCCCCTGCACCTCGTTGCAGGATACTGCGCCGATTTCCGGACTAAAACTGTGATCTAGATAACAAAGAGCGCGTTGCCGGACGAATTAGCCATATCCGGCGGAATTCGAACTAAATACAACCATCGCAGGTCCTTTCCGCCGCTGGCGACTGCGGCCTGGGCCCCCGCTGGGAGCGCCCAATCCGTAAAATTTTCGGCAAAATGGCGAGACGGATTTCAGCCTGTTTCGCGCTTTCCGGCCGGTAACAGCCGGTTTTAAGCAGAATAAAAGCCCCTCCACCCATCATCGCCCGCGAAACGATCCGGTCACGAGCTGGCTAACGAGCCTCGCCGATGCCCGGACATTGGGGCGTCAGATGGGAATATCAGCTCATTCGCGCGCATGGCGTGCGGTCATCCTTGCATGCAGCATGGCCTGGTTCGGGCCGGCGGCAGACCTCACAGCCGCCACGCTGGATTCGGCGGGATCGTCAGAACTGACGCGCAGATCCACGGAGCCGTTCGGGCTGTTGGCTTCAACCCTGTCCTGGGGCGGATTGCGCGAGAAGTGGCTTGGGGTCGCGCGCAAACTCGACGACGAACGGGTGCAGCTTGCGCTTTGCGACGGCGACCGCGATCGCTGCGTATCCCCGGCGGCCCTTCAGCTTCTCGCTATCGTGGACAATGCGAGGGCCCGCGAGGGACGCGCCCGCCTCGGCGAGATCAATCGTGCGATCAATCTTGCGATCAAGCCGATGAGCGATCTCGCCCAGCACGGCGAAATCGACGTGTGGAGTTCGCCGCTCGTCACCTTCGCTCACGGTGCCGGAGATTGCGAAGACTACGCCATCGCCAAGTTCGTCGCACTGCGCCTGGCCGGCATCTCGCCCGACGACCTGCGGATCGTGGTCATGCGCGACACCATTCGCCGCGGGGATCATGCCGTCGCCGCCGCGCGGCTGCACGGGCGCTGGCTGATGCTGGACAATCGCCGCATGGCGATGGTCGAGGACGCCTATGTCAGGAACTACCGGCCCTTGTTCGTCATCGATCAATACGGCGTCATGCAATATGCCGATACGCCGCTGCTGGCTCACCTGCCCGACCGAGATCTTGCGCCGCCTGCAGTGCTGAATTTGGCGGTGGAGCCCGGCCTGACATCCTCGAACTGAGATTTAGTTCACTTTTCCAGGCACGGACCAATGAACTGGGCTCGATCCCTGGGCAAAACCCTGGCTTGATCGGCCTTCTTGGTACATTCAATCAATTTGATTTGCTCAGCGCGCCGTTTTTCGGCAGCCGCGCGGAACTCAGGCGCGACAGAGTTCGGATCTACAAGCTTTTGAGCAAAGCTGGCACCGGACCACGAAGCAAGAGCCAATATCACACCGAAGTGGAAGGCAAATCTAACAGGTAACCCACGCATTGGCGGTCACCCCAAGTATAATGTCCTAACAATATACGACACTATATCACAGCACCGACCGGCACCCAAATTCGATGCAGAAGCGCGAAAAGCCCGGTCCAGAATTCCATTTCGCCGCGCCGTCTGAGAAGCTACGATGGCCGGC
>JBGQCE010000640.1:0-2170 GCA_041495185.1 Bradyrhizobium sp. | reverse complement strand
GCTGCGTTCCAGCGCGCCACCGACTTCCACGACCGGGTGCCGAAGTCAGCATGAGCAGGCTCGTCGAAATACGCGGCCTCAACATTCGCTTCACCGGCGAGCGCACCGTCTATGCCGTCAACGACCTCAGCCTTTCGCTCGGCGATGGCGAAGTGCTGGGTCTGCTCGGCGAATCCGGTTCCGGCAAGAGCGTAACGTTGCGTGCGCTGATGCGGCTATTGCCGAAGAAGCGAACGCAGATCTCGGGAAGCGTTCAGGTTCTCGGACGCGACGTGCTGGCGCTCGATGACGAGGAATTGTCGGCGTTTCGCGGCCAGACCGTCTCGATGATCTTCCAGGAACCGGCGCTCGCGCTCGATCCGGTCTACACCATCGGCCGGCAGATTGCGGAAACCGTAATGCGCCATGAAGGCAAGAGCCACGCGCAAGCAATGGCGCGCGCGCTGGAAATGCTGGAAGTGGTGCGCATTCCCTCCGCCAAACGAAGGCTCGATGCCTATCCGCACGAGATGTCCGGCGGCATGCGGCAGCGCGCGATGATCGCGCTGGCGCTGGCCTGCAAGCCGAAGATCCTCTTGGCGGACGAGCCGACCACGGCGCTGGACGCCACCGTGCAAATCCAGATCCTGCTGCTGTTGCGCGAGTTGCAGCGCGAGTTCGGCATGTCCGTCATCTTCGTCACCCACGATATCGGGGTTGCGATCGAAATCTGCGACCGGGTTGCGGTGATGTATGCGGGAGAGATCGTCGAGCAGGGCACGCTCAGCCAGATCGTGCGCTCGCCTGTCCACCCTTACGCGCGCGGGTTGCTGGCCTCCACCGTCCACGGCGCCAAACGAGGCCAGCGGCTGGAAACTATTCCGGGCACGCCGCCCTCGCTCGGCAAGGCGCCGAGCAATTGTTCTTTCGCGCCCCGCTGCGGTTTTGCCGAAGCCCGCTGCGTCGAACGACCGCCGCCCAATGTGCGGGTCGGACCGGACCGCATCGCAAGATGCATCCTGGCGGAACGTGCCGAGGTTGCGGCCGAACCCTGAAATCTCCGGCAGATTCCTGTCGTCACGTCTGGGAATTATGGATAGGCTCGAACGCGGCGCCTAAGCAATCGCGCGCGTAACAGGGGGGAGTTTCCCATGATAATGTCCAATGAAGGCATTCTTGTTATCTTGTTCGTCGGCCTGGTTGCGGGTTGGCTGGCCGGCAAGATCGTGCGTGGCACCGGCTTTGGGATCATCGGCGATATTCTCGTCGGTATCGCCGGCGCGTTTATCTCCAGTCTGCTGTTTCCAAGGCTTGGCTTTCACCTCGGTGTAGGCCTCGTCTCGGAGATCATCTATTCCGCGATCGGCGCCATCGTTCTCCTGCTGATCGTGCGGCTGATTCGTACCGGCGGCCGGTTCTAAAAGTAGTCCTAACGAGCGCGGTTGACCGCATCCACGATCCATCGCCGCAACGCGCCGATGCGGCGATCGCGCGCCTGCTCGGTGCGGGACACCAGATAGATCGTCTCGGTGGGGCTGGCCGCAATATCGAACGCTGCGACCAGCTTCTTGCCGAACCCCGGCCGCGCCCTGATCAGGGGCGCCATG
Organism: Bradyrhizobium sp.; assembly: GCA_041495185.1. GTDB lineage: Bacteria > Pseudomonadota > Alphaproteobacteria > Rhizobiales > Xanthobacteraceae > Bradyrhizobium. The sequence continues at coordinate 584 of JBGQCE010000640.1, read as the reverse complement.
GCGAGCGTGACGCCAAGCCCTTGCTCCGCGGCCTCCAGCATCGCCGGCACGCTGTCGAGCCAAAGATGCCCGCGCGGGGTCATTTGCGGAATTCCAGCCTGCTTGAGCCAGGCTGGCCAGGCGTGTGGCTGCGTCGTCAGGTGAATCAGGACCTGCCGCGACAAATCTTCCGGGTTACGCAGGCCGCCCTTGATCAGCGCGGGCGCGCAGACCGGCAACCCCCTGACCTCGACAAGCGGTTCGAATTTCAGGCCGGTCGAATGCTCGCGTCCGTAACGGATCGCGATATCGACGCGTGAAGCGTTGAAGTCGGCATATTGATGGGTGGCTTCGATGCGTAGCGTCAGGCCGGGATTGCGCCGCTTGAAATCCGGCAGTGCCGGGATCAACACGGTGCTGGTGAAAAACGGCAGCGCGCTGATCCACAGCTCGCCGCCGTTGTCGCGCCGATGCCGCAGCATCTCGCGGCCGGCTTCCTGCAGCGCCGCCAGCGCGATCGAGACTTTCGCGAGATAGCGCTCGCCATCGGCGGTCAACCGCACCGAGCGCGCACCGCGGACAAAAAGCTTCACGCCGAACTGCGC
>JBGQCE010000639.1:0-2177 GCA_041495185.1 Bradyrhizobium sp. | reverse complement strand
CCACGACCCTGGTGCCGACATCGACGCGGCTGAACAGGTCGGCCACGTCTTCGTTGGTCAGGCGGATGCAGCCAGAGGAAACGAACTTTCCGATCGTCGAGGGATCGTTGGTGCCATGAATGCGATAGACGCTGGAGCCGAGATACATCGCGCGCGCTCCGAGCGGATTGCCGGGGCCACCTGCCACGAAACGCGGCAGATAGGGCTGACGCGCGATCATTTCCGCCGGCGGATGCCAGTCCGGCCACTCCGCCTTGCGGCTGATGGTCTGCACGCCGGACCATGTAAAACCTTCGCGGCCGACGCCGACGCCGTAGCGAATGGCGCGGCCCTGGCCGAGCACGTAGTACAACGCGGTGTTGCCGGTATCGATGATGACAGTGCCGGGCGCTTCGCGGGTGCTAAAGGATACAACGGCGCGCCGCAGCCGTTCCGGGACTACACTTGCGCTGCCATCGCCTTCATCCGTCAGCGCGGGCGCGATTGGCGCGAGCATGACGTTGTCCGATGGGAACACGTTTTGCGGCGCGGATGCGTAGCCGAGCGCCTGCGCGCCGGCCTCGCTTGAGAAGATTGCGGGCGACAATATCAATGCCGCGCCAAAAACCAGCGCGCCGGTCGCGCGCAACGGTAGCCTGCGGTTGTCTGCGAATGACTGTGCCATGATCTGCCCCATTCGGTGCGCATTACGTCGATGCTGCGAAAACAACCCGACCGCGGCTCCGCGGTTCCATTGCGACCGAAAACAGATGCCTGCCATGTCCGCCGGGCCGCCCCTCATGTAACCGCGATGGAACTTTTGCCGGGCCGCGCTCGTTGAGGGGTTTGGAGCCAGGGGTGAAACAATTGCGCGTCCTTCCCGTCCAAGCGGCCGGTACATCACTGTCTGACAGCAAAGCCGAACAACCTCCGCCCATCGGGCGCGCGGAAGTCGTCGCCTTTGCGCTGGTCGCGCTGCTCGTCATCTGCGTCGTCGCCGTTCTCTACGCCGCAAAGGCGTTCTTTCTCCCGGTCGTGACGGCATTCGTGGTCGGCACCATGCTGTCGCCGGCCGCGGGCTTGCTCGAGCGGCATCGAATTCCCCGCGCCGTGTCGGCGGTTCTGATCGTGACGGCCGTGGGCGCCGGCGTCTCCCTCATCGTCGGCCTGATCTCTTCGCCGTTGATGCAATGGAGCACCCGCCTGCCGGAGCTGGGATCGCTGCTCAGGGATAGGCTGCATGTATTCGACCGGCCGCTGGCGCTCTGGCAGCAGCTGCAGAGCATGGTTGGCGGATCCGACGCGCTCGCGGCGTTCCAGATGCCGAAATTCGACTGGGTGCAGCCGACGCTCGAATTCCTGTCGCCAACCTTCACCGAGTTCCTGCTGTTCCTTGTAACGCTAGTGTTGTTCATCGCGAGCTGGCGAGACCTGCGCCGCGCGTTGATCATGACGTTCCCCGATCACGTTTCGCGGCTGCGGACGTTGCGGGTGCTGAACGAAATCGAGAGGCATCTCGGCGGCTATCTGCTCACCGTCACCATGATCAATCTCGGCGTCGGCGCGGCGACCGGCGTCATCTGCGCGGTCACCGGCATGCCCAATCCGGCAGGGCTTGGCGCGCTGGCCGCGACCCTGAACTTCTTCCCCATTATCGGTCCGGTCGCGATGTTCGTGATCCTGACCGTGGTCGGCGTCATCTCGTTCTCGACTATCGGCGCGGGCCTGATCGCGCCGCTGGCCTTTGTCGGGCTTACCTTCCTTGAAGGCCATTTTGTCACGCCGACCATCATCGGCCGCCGGCTGGAACTCAATGCGCTCGCGGTGTTCATCGCGCTCGCCTTCTGGACATGGCTGTGGGGACCGATGGGCGGTTTTCTCTCGTCGCCACTTTTGATCGTGGCGCTCATCATCAAGGAACATCTTGTGCCGGCGGATTCGCCGCAGCTGCCGCCGGACTGATCGGGTTTCGCGGCGCGTATTCCGCAAAAGCATGCCCTCGGACTTGATCCGAGGGTGGATACCGGTTTCGCGATCAGAATTCGCGCAAGCAATAAAGGGAACTTCCCGCAGAGCGAGGCGTTTGCTCCTTATGTGATTTCAATTTTCAAGGAGTTTCTGATGTCGAGTACGGATGGCGAAATCGGAATGAAAAATCTGACGGACAAGACACCCTATGAACGCCTCGAAAAGGATGT
>JBGQCE010000638.1:0-2181 GCA_041495185.1 Bradyrhizobium sp. | reverse complement strand
TGAGGCTCGGCTACTCCTATCTTTCCGCTGCCGGCCTCGGTTCCATATTGCAGCCGTATCTCGACGATCTCTCGCATGAGATCGAAGAGACCGTCTCGGTTTCCGTTCTTGAAGGGGCGGAGGTGATGTTCGTCGCCCGGGTGGATATGCCGGGCCGACGGATGGCCTACGTCGTGACCATGGGAATGCGGCTCCCTGCGTTCTCATCGGCATCCGGCCGCGTGCTGCTTGCGGCAAGAACCGACGCCGAGATCGAGACGTTATTGTCCGTGACAACGATCAAGAAACAAACAGCTCATACCATTTTGCAACGCAAAGCGCTTCTTAAGACAATCCAGCAGGCGAGGACCGATGGCTTTGCGGTCAATCGCGAAGAGCTGGAAGACGGCCTGATCGCAGCTTCAGTGCCGCTGCTCAACCGGGCCGGTAAGGTTGTCGCGTCCCTCAACATGAGCGCCAGCACCTCCCGCATGACCGACAAGATCATCGTCGGCAAGGTTGTGCCGAAAATGAAGGATACCGCCGGGCAGATGTCGAAGCTCTTGCTGTGATGAGTTTGCTATTCAGCGAGCGCAAAGTCATTCACCGCGGCACCACCGCCGTCGCCTCGATCTCGACCCGCGCCGCCGTTTCAACCAGACGCACCACCTGGACCAGCGCCATCGCGGGATAATGCGCGCCGAAGATATCGCGATAGATTTGCCCGAGCGTCTTCAGGTTCGCCAGATATTCTTCCATATCGACGACATACCAGGTGAGACGAACGAGATGCTCGGGCCGCGCGCCACCTTCGGCCAGAATGGCTGAAATGTTGCTCAGGGTTTGGCGGACCTGCGCGAGGAAGTCGGCCGGCAAATGCCCCTGATTGTCCCAGCCGATCACGCCACCGGTCACCACGAGGCGGCCGTCGGCAGCCATGCCGTTGGCGTATCCCTTCGGCGCCGGCCAGCCGCTCGGCTGCAATATTTGCGGACCCGCGGCCGAAGTTTCGCCCTTCGCAACCGGCAGCACTGCAAGCGCGGACCCTTTTGGCGTGATCACTAATCGTTCTCCATCACTTCAGATGCATTCATTCCGCCGCCATGCCTGCCGAGGCCGCGCCGGCCTGAGCCATCTGCCGCAGGGCGAACCGTTTCAGTTTGCCGGTTTCCGTCTTGGGCAATTGCGCGACGAATTCGATCGCGCGTGGATATTTGTAAGGCGCGATCTCGCGCTTGACGTGGTCCTGCAAGGCCGTCGTCAGCGCAGCGTCCGCCGTGATGCCAGGCATCAGAACCACATAGGCCTTGACAATCATGCCGCGCGCCTCGTCGGGTGCGCCGACGACGCCGCATTCGGCCACGGCGGGATGGGTCAGCAACGCGGCCTCGATCTCGGGGCCCGCGATGTTGTACCCGGCAGAGATAATCATGTCGTCCGATCGGGCCACGAAAGACAAGCGGCCCTTCTCGTCGCCGATGAACGCATCGCCCGTTAGATTCCAGCCATTGCGCACATAGTTCGACTGCCGCGAATCCGCGAGATAGCGGCATCCGGTCGGGCCGCGAACCGCAAGCCTGCCGACGGTGCCCGGCGGCAATTCGTTCATGTCATCGTCGACGATCTTTGCCTCGTAACCGGAAACCGGGTGCCCCGTCGTTCCGGCGACGGCGTCGCCTACCCGGTTCGTAATGAAGATATGCAGCAATTCCGTGCTGCCGATCCCGTCGAGAATCGTCTTGCCCGTCTTGCGGATCCAGCTTTCGAAAACCGGCGCCGGCAAGGTCTCCCCGGCCGAAACCGCAAGACGCAGCGACGAAAGATCGGCGCCCTTGTCCATCGCCGTCATCATCGCCCGATACGCGGTCGGCGAGGTAAAACAAATCGTGGCCTTGTAGGTTTCAATGATCTTGACCATCTCGCTGGGCGCTGCGTTTTCCAGCAGCGTCGCGGTAGCGCCGAACCGCAATGGAAAGATCGCGAGACCGCCTAATCCAAAGGTAAAGGCGAGCGGCGGTGACCCTACGAAGACATCATCCGGTGTGACGTTGAGTACTTCCCTGGCATAACCATCCGCGACGATCAGGAGATCACGATGGAAATGCATCGTCGCTTTTGGTTCACCCGTGGTGCCAGAAGTAAATCCCAGCAGGGCGACATCATCCCGGCCGGTTTTGACCGCATCGAACCGCACCGGCTTGT
>JBGQCE010000637.1:0-2194 GCA_041495185.1 Bradyrhizobium sp. | reverse complement strand
GATATCGTCGAGCGAGTTCTTCATCGAAGCCGCGGCAAAGACAATGAGGTTCTTGTCCTGGGCCAGCGCAGGCGAAAAGGCCGATCCGCACAGGACGGCGAAGGCGGCGAAAAATCCGGCAAGACGATGCATCGTGGCGCTCCATGCCTGTTCACGGGCGCGCTTGTCGCGCGCGCAATTCAGGCGTCGGTGAAGAGTGGAATGCGACGGGCGGAAGCGCCGTTCCGCTGGTCCAGAGGACTTACGATCCGTCCGGATATCGCAAGCTTGCAAGCTTACAGCATTGTCGGAGCGGAGCAAAGGCTCCGTGCCGCGCCTCGTTACTGCTTCGCGTCGGGCGCGGCCAAAACCTGGCGGCAGGCGGCCGGCAATTGCGCCAAGGTCATCGGCTTTCTCGGCTTCGGCGGCTCTTTCGGCGGCTTGGGGTGGATAATGGAATCCTTGAACCAGAAGGCGAGATCGCCGGCGCTGCAGCCCTCGCTTTCGGAAGGCGCCGGCTGGCCCTCGCATTCGCCGCTGCCGGGCGGGCATTTGATGCGGATATGGAAGTGATAGTCGTGGCCGTACATCGGCCGGATCTTGGAGAGCCAGCTGCGGTCGCCCTTGGCTTCGCGGCACAGCGCTTTCTTGATCGCGGCGTTGACGAAGATGCGTTGCACGCTCGGCTCCTGCGCCGCGGCGCGGATCACCGTGAGATGGTCCGGCGTGAAGACGTGCGGATCGATGTCGAGCCGGTCGGTGCGCACCATCATGACCGCGGACGTTTCCTCGCGCTCTTCGCGCGACAACCGCCGGTTCGGCATCGGCGTCAGCCAGATATCGGCATCCAGCCCGACCTGATGGCTGGCATGCCCGGTAAACATCGGACCACCGCGCGGCTGCGACATGTCGCCGATCAGTATTCCCGGCCAGCCCGCGTCTTTATGCGCCTTGGCCGCCAGCCGCTCCAGCAGCGCGACCATTTCGGGATGCGCCCAATTGCGATTGCGCGACAACCGCATCACCTGCCAGGTCTCGCCGTTGATCGGCAGCGCTTCCGCGCCCGCGATGCAGCCCTTGGCATAGAAGCCGACCACGCGTGTCGGCATCGCCGCGGGTAGCACCTTGCGGCCGAACAGCTCTTTTGCGCCCAGTTTGGGATCGTTGGGATTGGCAAGCGGCGGTAGCGGCTTCGGATCGACGCTGCCTTTGTCCTGCGCCAGCGCGGGGGCACTGACGGCGGCGCACAGCAGGAGGAGGAGGGTCAGGCGGCGGGGCTTCATCGGGTCACTCTATAGCGCAAGCGTAGCACGGAATCGGCGCCCGCGGAGGCCGGGTTAAGATTAGCCCGCGACGGCCGATGCCCACCCGTCATCCCGGCCTTTACAACGCGCATCCGAAAACGACATCATGCCGCCAACAAAATCGTGCGGCAGGGCGCACTTATGAAACGGCTGTCAGGCGGACGGCTCGCAAGGCTGGCATTTACGGTTGCGGTCGTCATAGCTGGATCGGCCGTGATGCCGGCCCGCGCCGACGTGGTGGTCCAGATCGACAATTCGTCCCGGCGCATGGCCGTGAGGCATGATGCGATATAACTGGCCGGTTTCGACCGGCCGCAGCGGCTACGGCACGCCGAGCGGCGTGTACCATCCTCAAATGATGGCGCGGCGCTGGTTCTCGCGGAGATATTACAATTCGCCGATGCCGCATTCGATCTTCTTTTATCATGGCTTCGCCATTCACGGCACTTACGAGCTGTCGCGGCTCGGCGGGCCGGCATCGCATGGCTGCGTCAGGCTGCACCCGTCGCACGCCGCAGCGCTGTTCTCCCTGGTCGAGCGCAACGGGCCACGCCATACACGGATCGAGATTTCGAATTAACAGCGTGCGCCGTTATTTGCCGCGCGGGGCCTTGCGCTTGTTCAGATGGTAGGTCAGCGCGATGCCTATGCAATGGCGCAGCGCCGCTTCGGGAAGCTTGTCTTCCGCGTTCAAGAGGATGCTGCGGTTGCCGCCATAACTGAACTCGGTCGGATACAGTTCGCGGAAGGTTTCGACCAGATCGGTCTGGCAATGGAAATAGACCGCGTATCGGTTGGCGGCGGATTTCACCTGGTCGATTCGAACAGTGCTGCCGCTTTTCGTCTCCGGCGTGAGATAGCTCGGCTGCCCCCATTTCAGGGTTTCCTGCAGCGCGCCGACGCCCTTCGTG
>JBGQCE010000636.1:0-2223 GCA_041495185.1 Bradyrhizobium sp. | reverse complement strand
GCACCAGGATTACGGCACCTGGAAACGCGACGACGGCATGCCGCAGCCCCGCGCCATGAACATCGCGATCTTTCTCGACGAGGTGATGCCGATCAACGGCCCCCTGATGCTGGTGCCGGAGAGCCAGCACGCCGGCGACCTGAAGGCTTCGCACGACACCTCCACCACCTCCTATCCGCTGTGGTCGCTGGATGAGGAAACCGTGACCCGGCTGGTCAAGGAAGGCGGCATCGTCGCGCCGACCGGCAAGGCCGGCGGCATGCTGATGTTCCACGGCAATCTGGTGCACGGCTCTGCCGGCAACATCACGCCGTATCCGCGCAAGATCGTCTATCTGACGCTCAACGCAGTCTCGAACTACATCCGCACACCGACGCGGCCGGAATATATCGCGCATCGCGACTTCACGCCGATAAAGACCGTGGACGATGACGCACTGCTGCGGCTCGCGCGCGCCCATCGCCAGGCGGCGGAGTAGAAGCTTTACGCCGTCATTCCGGGGCGCGCGTGATACGCGCGAACCTCAGATGTGCAATTGCACATCGGGGAATCTCGCGCTAATCACCTCTGGATTCCGGGTCCACGCGAAGACGCGTGTCCCGGAATGACTGAAATCGGATCACCCGCTCCATGAACCTCTCTCATCTGCTCAACGCCCGCCGCGCGGCCGGAAAGCCCGTTCGCGTCGCGCTGATCGGCGCCGGCAAGTTCGGCTCGATGTTCCTGTCGCAGGTGCCGCACACGCCGGGGTTAGAGGTGCCCGTGATTGTCGATCTGGATCCGGAACGCGCGCGCGAGGCTTGCCGCACCGTCGGCTGGGACGCGGCGCGGATCGCAGCGACCACCTTCACCGCCGACGGAACAAAGGCCACCTCGGGCGAAATCGAAGTCATCGTGGAAGCGACCGGCAATCCCGCCGTCGGCATCAAGCATGCGCGCGCGGCGATTGCGCACCGCAAGCATATCGTCATGGTCAATGTCGAGGCCGACGTACTGGCGGGACCGCTGCTCGCGGAGGAAGCGCGTGAAGCGCAAGTGGTCTATTCGCTGGCCTATGGCGACCAGCCGGCGCTCACCGCCGAGATGGTGGACTGGGCGCGCGCCACCGGCTTCCGCGTGGTTGCCGCCGGCAAAGGCACAAAATATCTGCCGGCCTATCACGACGTGACGCCGGCAGGCGTCTGGAGCCATTACGGGCTGACGGCGGATGAGGCGCAGTCGGCCGGCATGAACCCGCAGATGTTCAACTCGTTTCTCGACGGCACCAAATCGGCGATCGAAATGGCGGCGATTGCGAATGCCACCGGGCTGGATGTACCCGCCGGCGGATTGTTGTTTCCGCCCTGCGGCGTCGACGACCTGCCGCATGTGATGCGGCCGCGCGACAAGGGCGGCGTGCTGGAAAAAGCAGGCTTAGTCGAAGTGGTGTCCTCGCTGGAGCGCGACGGGAGGCCGGTGTTTCGCGATTTGCGCTGGGGTGTCTATGTGGTGCTGGAAGCGCCGAACGACTACGCCGCGGACTGCTTCAGGCAGTATGGCCTGAAGACCGACGCCAGCGGTCGCTATGCGGCGATGTACAAACCCTATCATTTGATCGGGCTCGAGCTGAACATCTCGATTCTTTCGGCCGCGCTGCGTGGCGAACCGACCGGGCAACCGCACGGCTTTCGCGGCGATGTCGCTTCAGTGGCAAAACGCGATTTGCGCGCGGGCGAAATGCTCGACGGCGAAGGCGGCTATACGGTGTGGGGCAAACTGATGCCGGCGGCAGCGAGCCTCAAGGCCGGCGCGCTGCCGATTGGCCTGGCGCACAGAGTGAAGCTGAAGAACGACATCGCGCATGGCGCGGTGGTCAAGTGGAGCGACGTCGAGATCGACGCCGATAACGAGACCATCAAGACGCGGCGGGCGATGGAAGCCAGGTTTGGCGGGGCAGGCTAGCGCAACTGATCGCGCGATACCTATGCCGTCGTCCCGGCGAACGCCGGGACCCATAACCCCCAGCGGTAGTTGTTTGCGGAAGGCATCTACCATTCTGCCAAAACGAGAGGCCGCTGTGTATGGTTCCCGGCGTTCGCCGGGACGACAAGCCGCTTACTGCTGGTCGTCACCCAGCGCGTCGGCGAGCTTGTCGTAATATTTGCCGACGAGGTCGATATTGCCCTTGTTCTCGATCGGCGGCGCCGGCGACTTCAGCGCCTCGTTGAGATCGGCGAGCGCCTC
>JBGQCE010000635.1:0-2235 GCA_041495185.1 Bradyrhizobium sp. | reverse complement strand
GAGGCATGCCGGCCGGTCCGAGCAGACCCCACCACACCTCGGTGTCGTAGCCCGGCACGGTCTCGGCCATGCTGGGTACATTGGGCAGAAACGACGCCCGCGAAGCGGTCGTGACGGCGAGTGCGCGCAGCGTTCCGGCCTCGAGCTGTCCCACCGATTCCGGCCCGTTGTTGAACGACAGCGGAATTTGGCCGCCCAGCAGATCGTTGATCGCGGGCGCACCGCCCTTGTAGGGAATCGCATTGAGATCAACCTTGGCGAGACTCTTCAAAAGCTCGCCGGCAAGGTGCGTCGATGTTCCGGTGCCGGCGTAGCCGAACGACAGGCTTCCCGGTTTGGACCGCGCCTGCGCGAGCATATCGCCCAGTGTCTTGAACGGAGAATCGGCGCGCACCAGCAGGATATTCGGAGACGAGGCGAGCAGCGAAATCGGCGTGAAATCCTTGAAGGTGTCGTAGGGAATTTTGGGATACAGGAACGGATTGGTGGCGTGACCGCTCGCGACCATGATGAGGGTGTATCCGTCCGGTGGCGAGGTCACGAGCGCCTGCGACGCAACCACGCCGCCTGCACCCGGCCGGTTTTCGACGACGACCGTCTGGCCCCATTGCCGGGACACCACATCGCCGAGCGTGCGGGCGAGGATGTCTACGCCGCCACCGGCGGCATATGGCACCAAAATATGCACAGGCTTGGACGGAAAGGGCGACTGAGCGGACGCAATATCGCCCGCGGCAAACGCCGCCACGACCGCGGCAGCGATCCGGAACCACCTGCCCATAGTTTTCCTCCCTATATTCTTGTTGCTTCTTTTATCGGACGCGGCCTGCCCGTGGCATCGCGGTAGCGCGCAGATCACGGGTACGATCGGGACATGTTGACAATCCCGGAGATCGCGTCAAGTTTCGGCGCCTCGACAGGATAGCCGCGATCAAGTTGCAAACCAAAACTCGTCGCGCGGTAAGGGAGAATTCGATGGCGGCTGCCGACGGACAAACCTCGCCCGAAACCTCTCGTGAGCAGAGCTGGCACGAGGTGGTGCTGCAAACGCTCAAGCGTAACGACATCCGCCTTGTGCCATACGTTCCCGACCGCGTGCTGACGACGCTGATCAGGAATATTCACGCCGATCCGTTCTTCACCACCTTCCCGACCGCGCGCGAGGAAGAAGCCGTCGGCATCGTCTCCGGGGCCTGGATGGGCGGCATGCGCGGCGCCGTGCTGATGCAGACTTCTGGCTTCGCGACGCTGGCCAACGTGCTGGCCTCGCTGGCGATCCCCTATCAGATCCCGCTGATCATGTTCGTGTCCGAACGCGGCACGCTGGGTGAATTCAATTACGGGCAGTCGCTGGTTTGCCGCACCATGCGCCCGGTGCTCGACTCGCTCGCGATGGAGCATCACACTGCGACCCGGCTCGATGAGTTCGAGTTCATCGTCGATCGGTCGATCAAGCAGGCCATCACCACGCAGGCGCCGGTGGCGCTGATCCTGTCGCCGCTGCTCACCGGCGGCAAAGTATTCGACAAGTGAGCCAAGCGCATGAGCAATGAAACAAACGCCCCTGCCCGCAACACCAAGGTGATGAACCGGTTCGATCTTACTTCGCGCCTGGTCGCGAAGCTGAAGAACGAGGAGGCCGTGATCGGCGGCATCGGCAATACCAATTTCGATCTGTGGGCAGCCGGCCATCGCCCGCAGAATTTCTATATGCTGGGCAGCATGGGCCTCGCCTTCCCGATTGCGCTCGGTGTCGCCCTGGCCCAGCCGGCGCGCCGCATTTTTGCGCTCGAGGGAGACGGCTCGCTCTTGATGCAGATGGGCTGCCTGTCGACCATCGCTGCGCTCAAGCCGAAAAATCTCTGCATGATCGTGATGGACAACGGCCTCTACCAGATCACCGGCGCGCAACCGACCCCCGCCGCTGTTGTGTCGGATATCGTTGCCATCGCAACCGGCTGCGGGCTTTCCAACAGCGCCTGGGCGGCCGACGAAGAGGATTTCGAGCGACTTGTCGATCAGTCCTTGTCAGCGACCGCGCCGACGCTGATCGGGGTGCGGATCGACGACAAGCCGGGAGTGGGCGCAACCCGCCGGGATCCCGTGCAGATCAGAGAGCGCTTCATGCTCGGTCTCGGCGTGCGGCAAGCGCTCTAATCTCCTGCCGCCTGAATCCAAGGTTCGTCATTCCGGGGCGACGCCAACGGGTCCGCGCAAAGCGCGGCCCGATGACAG
>JBGQCE010000634.1:0-2262 GCA_041495185.1 Bradyrhizobium sp. | reverse complement strand
GGGCGCATCAAGCGCCCGGCATTCCCTGCGCCCTCTGATTTCAGAGAGCGGGATGTTGATAGCAAACCTCGCGCGCAGGCGCGGCGAGATCGCGAAAGTGTGTCTGTGAACGAAGCTGTTTGAAATTTGAATCCGTAGCAATTTGTGGCGCACGCGCGCGCCACACAACGCATCGTCATCACCCGCGAAAGCGGGTGATCCAGTATTCCAGAGACGACGATGCTAGAAGCGATAGGCCGCGGCGTACTGGATACCCCGCTTTCGCGGGGTATGACGGCTGTTTGTGTAGCTGCGCGCGCGAACGACGGTTGCTGTTTGAAAATTGAATCCGGATTGTCCGAAAGCCTGACAGTGGAATGGCGGAATAGCGAGCGCCGACAGCTCGCCTAACCCGCCCTTCGCGCCCAGGTCTCCTTGATCAGCGCCTCCCGCGCCGCGGTTAGCTGCAGGAATTCCTGCGCGCTGCCGCCCGCGTCCGGATGTGCGGTCTTGGCTGCACGCTTGAAGGCCTGGTGAATTTCACGGCCGGACAGGTGACAGCCGATCGGCAGTCCGAGCATCTGCCGATAACGCTCCTCCGGCGTGGGCGATCTCAGATGCTCTTGCCGCTTGCCGAACCGCGGGGCGGTGAGGAAGATCAGGGTATCGCGAACGAGGCCGAGGCGCCGCCGCGCGGCGTCCTGGATTTTCCGGTCCGCGTTTTCAGCCGAGGCCTTGCGCAGGCTCGGCAGCGCCTGCATGGCCGCCTGCCGCAGGATCGCCTCCTCGCTGTTTCCCGCTATGTCGGCCGCAAGGCGCGCGGCTTCGCCATAATCAGGCGCGGTCGCCGACCAAATCCGCTCAACACCGGTTTTCCATTCCGCGAGCTGTCTATCCATGGGACAACACCAATACAACGAACCGGTAAAGCTTTCCGTTTCCGCCCCTGCAATTTTGAATTAGTTTGTATCGAAAGCTCAAAACCAGAAGCCTAAGGAAACCCCAGATATGCCCCTTCTCCAAAACCACATCGCGGTCGTCACCGGCGCTGGCTCCGGCATCGGGCGCGCGATTGCATCCGGCTATGCCCGCGAGGGCGCGCGGGTGGTGCTGCTCGACATGAACGAGAAGGCGGCAAGCGAGGCGGCGCAGGAGATCCGCAATTCCGGCGGCAAGGCGGAAAGCTTCGTGCTCGACGTGACCAAGCGCGAAGACTGCGTCGCGGTTGCAAAACAAGTCGCCGACAAGGTCGGCGCGGTCTCGATCCTGGTCAACAATGCCGGCATCGCGCGGCGCAACGGCATGCTGGGCGCGGCCGAGGCCGTGATCAAGGATTGGGAAGACATCATCGCCATCAACCTCACCGGCGTCTTCAATGTGACGCATGCGTTTCTGGGGCCCTTGCGCGCCGCCAAAGGGCGCATCGTCAACATCGGCTCGATCCAGTCGTTCGTGCATCTGCGCACGCCGAGTTCGCCGGCCTACACCGCCTCGAAACACGGCGTGCTCGGCCTCACCCGCGCACTGGCCGCCGAACTCGGCAAGGACGGCGTGCGCGTCAATGCGATCGGCCCGGGGTTTATCGAAACGCCGCTGAACGAGAAGGTGCGCGCCGGCAATCCGGAGCTGGTGAAGATCTTCGTCGATCACACCCCGCTCGGGCGCGCCGGCAAACCCGAAGACATCGTGGGCCCCGCGATTTTCCTCGCGTCCGATCTGTCGGGTTACGTCACCGGATCGATCGTGATGGCGGACGGGGGATACAGAACGATTTGAGCGTTCCAACAGGTGTCGTCACCCGCGAAGGCGGGTGACCCAGTACGCCGGGATGACAATGATAGATAATGAACGCTGCAGAGTACTGGATACCCCGCATTCGCGGGGTATGACGGTTTTGGTATTGGCGGGCAATCGCCATCTTCTGGTTCTGCCTCGCACCGGCCTCGGCCGCGGGAGGGTGGAAATATCAGGTGATCCCGAACGACGGCCATGTCCGATGAACTTCGCAACCGAATTCCGGCAGGTCTATCTCGGCTATCTCCACACCGATCCCCGGGTTTACGGAAAGAGGTGGCTTGCCATCCGAGCGCGGCTGTACACCCTGCTCGGATCGGGCCGCCCGCTTACGATATCGGCGGGAAAAAGCAGCTATCAGCTGCCGCCGATCGACGTGCCGAACTGGCAAGCACCGTTCGAGGGTTGCGGCCTCGGCGCCAGCTGGTAACGAAAACTCTGGTTCGGAAACGCCATGTCCAACGCCCCGCATTTTGACATCGACGTCTC
>JBGQCE010000633.1:0-2264 GCA_041495185.1 Bradyrhizobium sp. | reverse complement strand
GTCGAGATCGTCGCCGAGGTTGAGGACTTCGGTGCGAATCTGGTCGGCGGCGTCGCGCATCCGTGCGTCCTTGAGGATCTGCTGCATCACCTGAATCGCCAGCATCAGCAGCGACGGCGATACCAGCACCACGCGGGCGCGATAGGCCTTCTGGATCACGTCGTCAAAGCCGTCGTGGATCTCGGCATAGACCGATTCCGACGGCACGAACATCAGCGCGGTGTCCTGGGTCTCGCCTGTTATCAGGTATTTTTCGGCAATATCGCTGACATGCTTCATCACATCGGTGCGCAGACGTTGCGTGGCGAATTTCTTTTCTTCATCGGTGCGGGCGTCGTGCAGCGCGGTCATCGCTTCCAGCGGAAATTTCGCGTCGATGCAGAGCGGCCGCTGATCGGGGAGGAACACCACGCAATCCGGCCGCTTGCCGGTCGAGAGCGTAAACTGGAATTCGTATGAGCCCTTCGGCATGCCGTCCTGGACGATCGCTTCCATCCGCGCCTGGCCGAATGCGCCGCGCGATTGCTTGTTGGCGAGTACGTCGCGCAGCGTGGTCACCTGCGAGGTCAGGTCGGTGAGGTTTTTGTGGGCGTTGTCGATGATGCCGAGCCGCTCGTGCAGCACGCGCAGTGAGTCCATGGTGTTGCGCGTGGTCTGCTCCATCGACTGGCCGACGCGATGGGTGACTGAATCGAGCCGTTCGCTGACGGCGCGTGCCATCTCGGCCTGGCGGCCGGCAAGGTGCTGCCCCATCGCATCGACGCGGCCGGTGGCTTCGTTCTGCGCGCGGAGCATTTCGCTCAGGCGTTCTTCGAGTTCGTCGGCGCGAATGGCCTGCGCCATCGCCAGTTCCGCGCCGCGCCGCCCGGACCGCGCGATCACGATGGCGATGATCAGAAGCAATGCCAGCGCCAGCGCACCAAAGCCGATCAGCGCGGCGCCGGTGCGGACCGGCACATCGCCGATCATGAAAAGAATCTCGTTCATGGCAGCCCTTGTAGCCGATTCGGCCTTGAACGCGAACGAAGAGGGAACATTTATGGTTAATCGAAGATGAATTTTCGTGGTTAACGAAGCCCTAAGATTCGTGGTTAGCGGGACGTTAACGGGCGGCCATCGCGCATTGACCCCGGCAAATCAGCAGCTTAAATCGCCCGCCATGGCTATCAGAGAAATCATTATCCTGCCGGACAAGCAGTTGCGGCTGGTCTCCAAGCGGATCGAAAAGGTCACGGCGGAGGTGCGCAAGCTCGCCGACGACATGTTCGAGACCATGTACGACGCGCCCGGGATCGGGCTTGCCGCGATCCAGGTCGCCCAGCCGCTGCGGCTGATCACGATGGATCTCGCCAAAAAGGACGAAGACGGCGAGACCAAGCCGCGGCCGCGGGTTTTCATCAATCCGGAAATCCTGTCGTCGTCGGAGGAAACCTCGGTGTACGAGGAAGGCTGCCTGTCGATCCCTGAATATTACGAGGAAGTCGAGCGGCCGTCGAAAGTGCGGGTGCGCTTCACCGATCTCGACGCCAAGGTGCATGAAGAGGACGCCGAGGGCCTGTTCGCCACCTGCATCCAGCACGAGATCGATCATCTCAACGGCGTGCTGTTTGTGGATTACCTGTCGAAGCTGAAGCGCGACCGCGTGCTGAAGAAATTTGCCAAGGCCGCCAAGCGCGCGGCGGAGTAGACCGCAATCCATCGGCCGTCATGCCCGGCCCTGTGCCGGGCATCCACGTCTTCCTTGCCGGTACTCAAGACGTGGATGGCCGGGACAAGCCCGGCCATGACGGGTAAACTGAATCTTCTTAGGAACTTTTCAAAACATGCCGCTTCGCTTGATTTTCATGGGCACGCCTGATTTCGCGGTGCCGACGCTGCGCGCACTTCATGAATATGGCCACAAGATCGTGGCAGTTTACACGCGCGCAGCGAAGCCGGCCGGCCGAGGATTGAAGCTGCAACCAACCCCGGTGGAGCGGGAGGCACAGCGACTTAACATACGCGTACTGACTCCAACCACTCTGAAAACGCCGGAAGCTGAAGCCGAATTTCGCGCGCATGGAGCCAATGCGGCTGTTGTTGTCGCCTACGGTATGATCCTGCCGCGGGCCATTCTCACTACACCGGAGCATGGTTGCTTCAATCTGCACGCCTCGCTCTTGCCGCGCTGGCGCGGCGCCGCGCCGATCAACCGCGCCATCATGGCCGGCGATACCGAGACCGGCGTGATGGTGATGAAGATGGATGCCGGCCTCGATACCGGC
>JBGQCE010000632.1:0-2270 GCA_041495185.1 Bradyrhizobium sp. | reverse complement strand
TCACTCGGTCCCAAGATGTTTCCTAGGCCGCCAATAGGCCTACCGACCTTGAGTGTAGGCGGCGCTGTTCACCCATTCATCCCAACATGCAGCAGCATAGTCCGCGGGGGACTAAGACGGATGGCGTGGTTTCGATATGGCCGCGACGGCAATGCGCTCTGCGTACTCAGAATATCAAAACTTTGTCGGCTTCCGCTGTCGTATTCGCGAGTTCTTCCATCGTGCTACGGCGCGCGCCTTCCAACAGCTCGGCGTCGCTTATGCCGCGAGCGTCCATACAGGTGCCGCACAAGAGCACGCTCCCCTTGCTGCTGAGCAGGCGCTTCAGCATCCGCTCGACGTTGTAATAACCATCCGGCGTCTTCTGCTGGGCTTTGGCTGCGAGTACGGCATCCGCTACCAGGAAGACCGTGAGCTGCGTCGCAGGATCTCGCTTAAGCAGCGCTAGCGCGAGCCGAAGCGCATTGTAGACGCGCTCCGTCCCGTAGGGTGGGTCATTGATGAGAACCAGAATCTTCATAAATATAATCTGTATAAAGATCTATTGAGGCGACATTGATATTGGTCAACTGCCAGGGCACCAGCGTGATATCCGTTCCTGGCGCAAGGGTCAGGCGATGTCCGCTTGGAAATGGAAGCCGGAAGTTTACGGGCCAGTGTCGGCGCTGAAAATGGAAATGGGCGCCCTGGCGCCGGCTCACACCCGCAGGAAAATCTTTCGGCGGTAAAAGAATGCCGCCAGTGCGATAGCGAATGCGAGCCCCAGCACATGGGCGACAAAACGTCCGGTGCCCGGCGTCGCGAGCCGATCTAGCAAGGCGCCAAAGTCTCCGCCCACGAAACGGAGCGCGAACGGCTCGAAACCCGACACATTGTTTATAAAATAGAGCGTGATGGCATTGGCGCCGATCCAGACGAAGATCGTCGACCAGCTTCGGATGCCCCACACGTCGACGATCTGGTGCCACACGCCCAGCAGCATCAAGCTATAGCCGCCGGCGACCAGTACGAACGACGAGGTCCAGATCGCCTTGATCACCGGGAATTGCAGCCCCCAGAGATGGCCCGCGGTAACCGTGACTATCCCAGCGCCGATCAGCCACAGCGATTTCTGTTGCGCCTGAAGCCGCTCGTCTTTCAGCAGCAAACCGGCGAACACGCCGAGCAGACAGGTACTGATCGCCGGCAGCGTGCTGAGCATCCCCTCCGGATCGCGGGTGCGATCCCACAACCGGCCTGGCAGATAATGCGCGTCGAGCCAGTTGGCGAGATTGGCGTCCGGGGCAAAGGAGCCCGTGCCGATCCCTGGCACCGGCAAGAATGTCATCAGTGCCCAATAGCCGAGCAGCAGCGACACGAACGCGACAATCATGCCACGCAGGTTGAAATTCAGGAACAACAGCGATGCGAACAGATAGCAGAGCGCAATGCGTTGCAGCACACCGACATAACGAATGTCGGCCCAATCATGGCTAATACCGCCGTAATAGATTAGCCCCAGGCCGTACAGTAGCAGCGACCTTCGCAGCACTCGGATATGTGCACGCCATATCCCTTCCCGTTCGACCAGGCGCGGGAGCGAAAGCACGATCGAGACGCCGGTGATAAAAATGAACAGTGGGAAGATGAAATCGTAGAATCGAAATCCCTCCCAGGGGACGTGAGTGAGCTGGGTGCCGAGGAAATGGCCAATGCCGCTGACGATCGGCCCCTTGCCACGGGACATCTCGTCGAGTGCCAAGATCGCGCCATCGCCGCCGAGAATCCAGAAGATGTTGAAGCCTCGCAGCGCATCCACCGAAGCAATTCGCCGCGCCGCCGGAACCGGCGTGACGTCAGCAAAACTCTTCGGCGCCAATTGCAACTGCATTCGCGCGGATCATTCGAAGGCCCATCAAAAAGCCCTGCCCTGCGGGCACAAACTAGTGCACGCGCGGCTAATGCCTGATCGGACTTTTTAATGATGCCGGGCAAATCTTGGTTGTGTGTTGACCTACATCAACCGCCTTGCCCCGTCAGTGCCTGGCCGCCGCGAGTTCGGTTGTGGCCGAATCGCAACGGCCAGCGGACTCCTCCACGCGGAAATAGTTCCGGCCCACAAAGGACTTGTCGTAGTGGTGCCAGGAGGTGCGGTGGTCGAGCGCCAGCACGCCGGCCAGCGTCACCGCGAACACTGAGCTTTCCATGTCGCGCTGCTGCGCGTCGAGATTTTCCGGCAGCCGGGAGCTGGCGTAGTCGACGTAAAAGACCCGCCGCACGCAGCCGAGATC
>JBGQCE010000631.1:0-2285 GCA_041495185.1 Bradyrhizobium sp. | reverse complement strand
GATTTCTACTACGAGGACTGCGTTATCGGCGGCCCGGGTTCTTTCGTGGTGTCGATCAAGGATCGCGACAAGTTCAAGGAAGCGATCCGGACCAAACTGCTGCTCGAAGTCGCAGGCCGGACGCCGGAGCGCCGGATTGTCCCGGTAGCCGACAAGGAGCCGCGCGTGCCCTGCCTGATCGGCGAGAAAATCTGGCAGGACAGGTGGGGCAGGTGAGGGGTTGCGAGAGGCACTGTTTTGAAAGACCCGGCGCAATGCTCGCTGCGTTCGCATCAAAGGCGATATTTGTGCGGTCTCTACCAATCACCAAAGCGGGTACAAATAAGCTCCGGACGATGCTAGGGCTTTTCTGGTGCGCCTCCGTAGCTAATTGAATCTGTCCAACAGGGTATCTCCACTATGGCAAAGCGATAAGCCATATTCCCGCTATTACAAACGCGAGGCCCCCAATCCATGAGATAGCTCGGCGGGCGGGAGCGACCTTTTCAATGAATACGAAGATCGTAATCGCGGCAATCCACAAAACGTTCATCACCCCACCGACGAACAACAGCGCCATAAGCGCCCAGCAGCAACCGACACAATAAGCACCGTGCCGCAATCCGAGCTTCAGCGAACCCGGAACGTCCCGTCGAAAGCCTCCATGCTGCTGAATAAAGAAGAGCGGCGACTGACATTGCGCTAGGCACGCGCTCTTGAGCGGGGTCCACTGGTAAAGCCCCACACAGATAAGTACGATGCCGCCGAGCAGTTGGCTTGTACTCGCCATCATTGGCGTGAGAAGCAAAGCACGATCGAGAGCCCACTGGGCAAATGTGGCGATAACCGAAAAGCCAACCCAAGAAGCAACATAGCCGCCGGCGAACCATCCACTCGGTGCGAACGGCCTTCCCTGTTGTGCTGCCTGCCGGCTGATGCGGGCATAGATCAGGATCATTGGGGCGGCCGATGGCAGCATCATGCCGATCATCATGACGGCCCACATTGCCAAGACGAATGCAAATTCAATTCCCGTCCATGGCGAAGGGGCCGGCGCCATAAGACCCATGCCAGCGGGGATCATCCTGAACCCGGTCATGTCCATGCCACCCATGTCCATGTCGGCGGCGAGCCACAGCACATAGGCCCATGCAAGTGTCGTCACGACGACAAGAGCCGAGGCTATGACCATGCGGTCGCGCCGCAGCAGGATTTCGACCGCCACGGGGGTCATTGCGGCTTAGTGTACGATGCCACTTTGGCACAGATGAAGATTGGCGAATTGCCCGTACGAGTCCGCCAGGTCGAGCTTGATAGGACCGGAGGTCTTGGACCAGCCGCGACCCATCTCCGCAAGTGAATACTCAAAGCCGTTGGGCAAGTCGATCCGCGCCCTGTGCTCAGCGCCGGTAACCGGATTGCGGATCGGTTCTCCACGAGTCTCGATAATCCCGGGCACGACGAGACGAGCCTTCCGAGCACCAACATCGAGCTCGAAATCAATGGCGGCAAAAGCCGGCTCATGCACTTTCTGAAAGGTAGTAGAGAACACCTGCCACACAGTGGCGCCAGGTTCGGTGTCCTGACCGCTCAAAATGCGAAGCAGCGCCTCACGCTGGTCGGGGTTTGCTCGCTGATCGAGGATGATGAAGGCCTCGCCTTTGCCCTCGTGGATCGGGCCAGGCCACGAGAGCACCGCGACCGCCCTTAGCCCATCGAGTCGCGTCTTGCCATGATGACCCTCCGCGATGTCGAAACCACAGACGGCTTTGCAGTCTCCGTACGTTGGCAATGCATTGAATTGACAGGGACAGCCATAAGCACAATTGCAATTAACAAATTCCCGCCCTTTGATAACCCAATTGGCACTGGTCATCGATCTCTCCGATTCTTCTGTTGTCAGATGATTATTAAGCAAGCCGGACGATCTGCATAGTATCGTGATCTTGCTTCCTGTCGGTCTTCCCAACACTGTTTTGTTACCTGAAGGCGGTCGCTCGAATAGAGCAGCGGCAGATCGCCTCTGAGCCCTCCACTTGAATGTAGAACCCGGTTGCAAGGCGAGTTCAACGTTTCAGTACAAACCGCGCCACCAGCTCGACATGCGGGGTATGGCGAAACTGGTCGACCGGCGTCACGCCCTCAAGCCTGTAGCCGCCATCGATCAGGATCCGCGCGTCACGCGCAAACGTTGCGACATTGCACGACACTGCAACCACCACTGGAATCTTGCTGGCCGCAAGCTGCTCGACCTGCGCCTGTGCGCCCTGCCGCGGCGGATCGAACACGATCGCATCGTAGTCGCG
>JBGQCE010000630.1:0-2287 GCA_041495185.1 Bradyrhizobium sp. | reverse complement strand
CGCCGCGGATCGCACGGCCAAGGGCATGGAGTTCTCAAAGACCAAGATCAATGTCGTGTGTCCGTGGCACGGCTACGAATATGATATTCGCACCGGCCGCCATCACGGCAACCCGCGCTTTCGGCTCAAGCCGATCAAGGTGCGCCTGGCGGGCGGCGACGTGATTGTGACTTTGCCAGACGAAAAGAAAATCCAGAATGTCACGGTTCAGCCAACGCAGGACGGTGCGAACGCGCGGCCCGAATTCTGATGGTGGCGACTTGATGGCGCGCGCGACATGAGATCGGATCGCGAGAAGCCGTCGCGCGCATGTGGTGCGTTATTTCGGCGCGTGCTTGGCCAGAATGCGCTGCAGGGTGCGGCGATGCATATTGAGGCGGCGCGCCGTCTCCGACACGTTGCGCTCGCACAATTCGTAAACACGCTGGATATGTTCCCAGCGGACCCTATCGGCCGACATGGGATTTTCGGGCGGCGGGGGCATGGTCTGTGCTTTCGCCAGCAAGGCGTCCACCACGTCATCGGCGTCGGCGGGTTTTGAAAGATAGTCAACCGCGCCGAGTTTCACCGCGGCGACGGCGGAAGCAATATTACCGTAACCTGTCAGCACGATGCCGCGCGCTTCCGGACGGCGATCGTTCAGCGCCGAAATGACATCAAGCCCGTTGCCATCCCCCAGCCGCATGTCAATCACTGCAAATGCCGGCGGGGAATTTTCCACCTCCCTAATCCCCTGGCGCACAGTGTCGGCCGTGCGTACCGAAAAGCCCCTGGCTTCCAAGGCGCGCGCCAGACGTTGCAGAAACAATACATCGTCCTCGACAATGAGGACGGAACGATCTTCCGGCAGTAAATCGGTGTGACTTTGCAACACGTTATCCATGATCACGGTTTCGCGCCCAACCTAAACTGTCGTCAACCGCTTACCTACGCCTATTCCCAAGCTCGCTCAAGAATTTCGATGTTTTCTTGAGCATTATGGCTGATGGCTACGGGCAGGACGATCTGTCGCCGTCGTGCTTGTCCTAGACCCCTATCGTTTCAGATTGAATCGACGAGGCTCGCGGTCTTTATTGTCTTGCCGCATGATCCGGCGAAAGCCTGTCCCCGACTTGATCGGGGGTGGAATCGGTTCTCCCGTTCGATCATGCGCTAAACTCACAAGCTTGCGCGCGAAGGCAGATAATTTTACGCCATCTGCGCAAGCTTGATTGGTTGCGCACGACCCGCACCCGCTTTTACTGATTGCGCGCTAGAGCGGGATGTATTTAGGTTAGCGCATATCCTGCGTTGCGGAAATAATTGGTGCATTCATCGGGTGTGAACGCTCCGAGGAGCTGTCCGATTGCCACGCAGAGTGCGTCGACTGTGCGCGCTGCGGCCTTGCGCAGCAGATGCTTGAGCTTGGCGAAGACCTGTTCGATGGGGTTCAGGTCGGGCGAGTATTTCGGCAGGAAGATCAGTTTGGCATCGGCCGAGCGGATGAGCCGACGCACAGCCTTGCCCTTGTGGCTGCCCAGATTGTCCATGATGACGATGTCGCCGGGGTGAAGCGTGGGGAGCAGGACTTTCTCGACATAGGTTCGAAAGCTCTCGCCATCGATCGGGCCTTCGAGAAGCCACGGGGCGTCGATCCGGTCGTGGCGCAGTGCAGCGAGGAACGTCGTTGTCTTCCAGTGACCATGCGGGACCTTGCCCTTGAGCCTGATGCCGAGCGGCGCCCATCCTCGCAACGGCGCCATGTTGGTCTTGGTCCAGGTCTCGTCGATGAAGACCAGACGCTCAGGCTCGATCTTGTTCTGATACTTGGCCCACTGCGCCCGCCGCCGCGCGACGTCGGGACGGTCGCGTTCGCCAGCCACCACGGTTTTTTTTGAAGCTCAGCTTCTCGGCGTGCACGAAGCTCCAGACCGTCCGGTAATCCACCTTCAGCCCGCGTTCGGCAAGTTCGGACACAAGCCCGCGCAAGGTGAAGTCCCTCTCCTGCGTCCGCTCCAGCAACCAGGCACGATGCTCGCCTGCAATCGACTTCGGCTTGTGTCCGCCCATCTGGCCCGGTGCAACGCTCCCGGTCTCTCGCAGGCGACGGACCCAGTTGATGGCCGTGCTGACCCCCACGCCAAACTGCGCCGCCGCCCGGTGACATGACATGCCGCCGGTCTCAACCGCCGCAACCACCCGCTCGCGAAGATCGACAGAATAAGGTTTGCCCATCCATGCTGGCCTCCATCCCAGCCAGCATGTTGAATCAGAACCACCTTGATTTGGGAATCCCAAATCGATTCGG
>JBGQCE010000629.1:0-2288 GCA_041495185.1 Bradyrhizobium sp. | reverse complement strand
TGAATTACGAGGAGATCGAACTGAGCGCACCGCTTAAGTTCGACGCGCTCGCCGAGCTTACCGCGGCGGACCTAGCGACGCTGCGCGAGCTTAACCCCGCGCTGCTGCGCCACAGGACGCCGCCGGGGGCACGAGACTATCGCGTCAAAGTGCCCGTGGGCACTGCGGCGCTGTACGTCGCAAGGATGCTAGAAAAGAATACCGATTCGATGCGAGAGGTGTTCCATCAGGTGCGCAAGGGCGAGACTCTAGCGTCGATCGCGCGCAAATACGGCTTCGCCCCCCGATCCCTTGTCGACCTCAACGGCCTCAGCTCGGCGCACCTAAGCGTCGGCCAGAAACTCAAGATAGTTTTCGACGGCCAGCGAATTGCCATGAGATAGTGCGTGCAAACTCAAAAGATCACCAATTCCATGATCGCCGCCCAGCTGATCGATCATTCCTTGCTGGACGAAGGTTTGGCGGGAAAATAAATTGCAATCCGAGAAATTAACACAGCGGGCATACGACGATCGCCTCGCAATCACCGTGTATTTACGGATGCAGGCCGACGATTCTTTTTATGCGTCACTCAATCGTCGCGTTGGGAATAAGATCAATGACGAGAACGTGACGAGGAGAGCCTCATCCCGCGCTGGAATTCTATGAGTTCGCGAAATAAGTCAACACTCAGACCCCGGCCCAACAGCAAGGGTGCGGGAAAGCGCTTGCTTCGCTGTGGCGGTTGAAATAGATTGCACGATAGTTGGTAAACAACCTCGCGCACACTGCGACTTTCGGGGTTAATCCATTGGACGATAAACTAAGGAGACAGACATGATCGACATGCATGCCCATTGGAGGCCCGCCGAGCTGATCGACGCCCTGCGCGCCCGCACCAAGGAACCGCGCATCGTGCGCAATCAGGACGGCGTAGAAGTGGTGAAGAGCCGGATCGGCGAGGAGCCGCTGTCCAAGGCGTTCGATGACGTGGAATTTCATCTCGCAAGGATGGATCGCCAGGGCGTGAGCACCAGCGCGCTGTCGCTGCTCGGTGCGTACTGCTGGATTGAGTCGCAGCCGGTCGAGGTTTCGCTGCCGCTGTGCAGGATGGTCAACGATGCGCTGTCAGGGATTTGCCAGAAATACGATGGGCGCTTCAGTGCCTTTGCCGCGCTGCCGCTCGTGGATATGTCTGCCGCCGCCGCCGAGTTTGAGCGCGCGCTGGCGCTGCCGGGCGTGATCGGCGCGCAAGTGCCGGGAAACGGGTTTCTCACGAAGAAGGACGCCGAGAACATGCGCCAGCTGTTGGAGGTGGCGAACCGGCACCGTGCGATCGTGTTCATTCACCACGGCCCGCGGCCTGGCGATGCGTTTCCCAAGGTAGCCGGCGACACCGACAACGCGCGCCGCCGCAACGGCACGCTCGACATGCAGGCGAGCCTGTCCTCGGTGATGGTGACGCTGTGTCTTACCGACTACCTCGCGCCGTACACCGATGCGATGGTCCTGGTGCACAATCTCGGCGGCAATATTCCATACGAGATCGAGCGCATGGATCACCGCTCTCTGCTGGATACAGCGAAAGAGGAACTGCCGTCGTCGCGCTTCCGCCGCGCCAAGGTATACGTGGATTGCAACTCGTTCGGCCCGGGCGCGATCGAGGCCGCGGTGCGCTTGTACGGCGCCGAGCGCATCGTGTGCGGCACCGACGGAACCGAATTCGGCTGCGAGTGGACCAGCAAGGCGCTCGCGGAAGCGCGGATCGGCGACGATGCGCGCGAGAAGATCTTGCACCGCAATGCCACAGCGATGATGTTGCGGCTCGCAAAGGTCACGCAGCGCGAAACAGTCGCCGCGTAATCCTCGCGCGGGCAGAGAACGGCGGAGAACCGGGTCGAATCTTTTTTTTGACATTCACGGTTGCGCCTCAATCGATCCGCCTGCGAACATCAAAAGTAAAGATTTGACTCTGCCGCTTTGACCCTGCCGCTGCTACTCTGCTGTAGCGATGCGTCCATGGGTCTGATCGTGGCCATGTGACGCTAATGCTTGCCAAGAAAAAATACAGGGAGGGAGCCGATGAAGTCTCGTTCCACGTCCGTGATCGTTGCCGCACTCGCCGCCATGATCTCCGCTAGTCCCGCGCAGGCCGGAGGCCTGAAACAGGTCGCAGAAATATCAATTCCCGGTGATCCGATCACCGACATCGGCATTATGGACATCGACCAAACGACGGGTCTTGGCTATCTCGCCGACAAGACCAACAAATCCGTTGTCGTCTTCGATACCAAGACCGACAAATTCGT
>JBGQCE010000628.1:0-2292 GCA_041495185.1 Bradyrhizobium sp. | reverse complement strand
GCGTTTGATGCCGAGCACGGCGGTCTTGAACGCATCGAAATCGAAGCGCCGGTCGAGCGCATCCGGTCCCAGTTCTTCAGCCGCGATGAAATCGGCGGCATCCTCGACCAACCCGACGCGTCCGATCATCCTCTTGTTGGTATAGGCAAGACAGCCATCGCTGGCGAAATCGAGCCGCACCCGCGTAAAAGGCGGTTCGTCGTTGCAGTTCCGGACGAACTGGAGTGCACCAGTCATACCGAAATGGAGGGTCAGCCAGCCGCCATGATCGATATTCGCCATGAGGTGCTTGCCGTGGCGGCGAGCGGTAGTGAGCCTGGCGTTTTGCAGGCGGGAGGCAAATGTCCGGGCAGAGAGTTTGCCCAGGATGCGCGCATCGCTCACCACGACCCGAGCGATCGTCTTGCGTAGCGCGTTCTTTGCGAGCACACGTTTGAAGCCTTCGACATCGGGCAATTCAGGCATCTCGGCATCCTTCGATTCTGTGGTCCGAAGACCAGCGCACCCTCTCTCCTGAGACCGGCAGGCTCGGCTGCCTTCACCAATAGCAGCCTATGCTGCTGCAAGCTCATGGCGTCGTCGAATGAGGCCGGCTTCGACCCTGGCGAACACCAGGCTTTTCCGGCTGTAACGGTTGAGATCAATCGAGAGACGTTTCGCCAGTTTTTCGACCGTCGGCAGCGGAGCGGGGTCCGCTCTTGTCCAGAACGGCCGCAGCTCGCGCAGGAAGATGTTTGAGGTGACCGGGCCGACGCCGTAGAACGCGAGCAGCTTTTCCTCGACATCGCGCGCATCGCGTGCCGCATCGTGCAGCCGGCTCAGGCGGCCGCCGTAGTCGGCAATAAGCATCTCGCAGTCGCGGAGAACCTGAGTCGATTTGCGGCCGTCATAGCGGACATAACCGCCCTCGCGCATCACCGGATAGACGAGGAAATCCCAGCCGGCTTCTAGAATCCTTTGCGGATTGGTCAGGCCGTGGCGAATGAAACTCCGATACGTGTTCTTCGCCGTGGTCTCGGAAATTCGCGCCCCGAACAGCAGGCTGGCGAGAAACCAGCGGAAATATTCGGCATCGCTCCGCTTGGCCAGACCGATGCCGAGTTCCTCGGAATAAAGCCGGCTGCGCTCCAATGCACGCCGCGTCGTGTCCGCGGGCTGCCTGCGCTGCGAACGGCCCGACCGCTGGGCTTGCAATTGGGCGACCATCTAACCCCACGCGTAGAGCGGCGCGTTCGTATCGCCCGGCCCACCGGAAGCCGTGCTCATGCTGACCGGCATACGCTTCGATCCCCAGGTGCCGGGCGAGCGGTCGAATCTGCCGGCGCAAGCCGTGCCGCAATTTTTGCATTTGCTGTCGTCGGTCAGGCGCCAGGCCGTGATCTCGTACCAGTCGCGGCCGATGAGCTGCGCCTGGCACTGGTGACAGTAGGTGGCCTGACCCGCTGGATCGTGGACATTGCCGGTGAAGGCATAACGCACGCCGTTCTTCGTTGCGATGGCGCGAGCGCGAGACAACGTTTCTGCCGGAGTCGGCGGGATATCGCGCATCCGCCAATCCGGATGGAAGGCCGTAAAATGCCACGGCACGTCGGGACCAAGATTTTCCACCACCCATTGCGTCATATGCTCAAGCTCCGCCTCCGAATCATTCAGGCCGGGGATGAGCAGGGTGGTGATTTCAAGCCAGACCCGTGTCTCGCGCTTCACATAGACGAGCGTGTCCAGGACCGGCTGCAGATGCGCGTAGCAGACCTTGTGATAGAACTCGTCGGTAAAGCCCTTCAGGTCGATATTGGCCGCGTCCATGTGGCGGTAGAACTCGGCCCGCGGTTCCGGACAGACATAACCGGCCGTCACCGCGATGCTCTTGATACCGCGCGCATGACACGCGATTGCGGTGTCGATGGCGTATTCGTGGAAAATCGTCGGATCATTGTAAGTGTAGGCGACGCTCGGACACCCGAGCCGTTCCGCCATCCGCGCAATGTCCTCGGGATAAGCGCGCTCGGCGAGCACGTCGTATTCGCGCGCCTTGCTGATGTCCCAGTTCTGGCAGAACTTGCAGCCCAGATTGCAGCCGCTGGTCCCGAACGACAGCACTGGCGACCCCGGCAGGAAATGGTTGAGCGCCTTTTTCTCGACCGGGTCGACGCAGAAGCCGCTGGAGCGGCCATAGGTCGTCAGCACCATCTGGTCGCCTTGCCGCGCCCGCACGAAGCAGAAGGCGCGCTGGCCCTCGTGTAATCTGCAGAAGCGAGGGCACAGATCGCACTGAATGCGCCCATCGTCCAG
>JBGQCE010000627.1:0-2305 GCA_041495185.1 Bradyrhizobium sp. | reverse complement strand
GTCGCGCGCGAGATCGCGGGCAAGAGCCCCGAGGCGATCCGCGCCGCCAAGCGCATGCTGAATAATCTTTCCGTCGATCCCGGCCCGGCGCTATTAGCCGAATCCGTCGAGCAGATGAAACTGATGGGTGGGGCCAATCAGCTTGAGGCGGTCCGCGCCAATATCGACAAACGCGCGCCACGCTTTGCTGACGTTGGATGATATTTTGCCGTCATTCCGGGGCGATGCGAAGCATCGAACCCGGAATCTCGAGATTCCCCGATGCGCAATCGCGCAACTGAGGTCTGGTCCTTCGGACCATCCCGGAATGACGATTGACAAATCTTCCTAAACCCGACGAGAGATCAGAAAGAGAAGATGTCAACGCAACAGCTTTTCCTCGGCGTCATCAGCGGTCAGCGTCGGCGCGGCCACGCCGAAGTCGCCGATCGCGCCGACCGCCTCGCCGGCGGATTGCAGAAGCTGGGCGTCAGGCAGGGCGACAGCGTCTGCATACTGATGCGCAACGACATCGCCTTCATCGAGGCGGCCTATGCCGCGATGCGGCTCGGCGCCTATGCGGTGCCGGTCAATTGGCACTTCAAGCCGGAGGAAATCAGTTACGTCCTGAAGGACTCGGGAACGCCGGTCCTGATCGGCCATGCCGACATGCTGCATCAGCTGCGCAATGCCATTCCCGCTGGCGTTACCGTGCTCAGCGTTCCGACCCCGCCGGAAATCCTGAAGAACTACAAAATCGACCCCGGTCATCTCGCCACGCCCGATTTCGCCGTCGATCTTGAATCCTGGCTCGCGCAGCAACGTCCCTATGACGGCCCGGCGCTGCCGCAGCCGGCGAACATGATCTACACCTCGGGCACGACAGGACATCCCAAGGGAGTACGGCGCAATGCGCCGACGCCGCAACAAAGCGCTTCCTCGGAGCGGATGCGCGGGATGATCTACGGCCTTAAGCCGGGCGCCCGCGCGCTCTTGCCGGGGCCGCTGTATCATTCCGCGCCTAACTCGTTCGGCCTGCGCGCGGGCCGCCTCGGCGGCGCGCTGGTATTGATGCCGCGGTTCGATCCGGAGGAATTCCTGCGGCTCGTCGAGGGCGAGAGGATCGACACCATCTTCATGGTGCCGACCATGTTCATCCGGCTGATGAAGCTGCCGGAAGAGGTTCGCAAAAAATATGACATGTCGTCGCTGCGTCATATCATCCATGCCGCCGCACCGTGCCCCGCCGACGTCAAGCGCGCGATGATCGAATGGTGGGGTCCGGTGATCTATGAATTCTACGGCTCTACCGAATCGGGTGCGGTTACCTTTGCCAATTCCGAGGACGCACTGAAGAAGCCCGGCACCGTCGGCAAGATTTCGCCGGGCGCTGAGTTGCGCTTTATCGGCGACGACGGAAAAGCGCTGCCGCAGGGTCAGATCGGCGAAATCTATTCGCGCATCGCTGATAATCCGGACTTCACCTATCACAACAAGCCGGAGAAGCGCGCCGAGATCGAGCTCGAAGGGTTCATCACCTCGGGCGACGTCGGCTATATCGACGAGGACGGCTATGTCTTCATCTGCGACCGCAAGCGCGACATGGTGATCTCGGGTGGCGTCAACATCTATCCCGCCGAAATCGAAGCGGCGCTGCATGCGGTGCCTGGCGTCCACGACTGCGCGGTGTTCGGCATTCCCGACGACGAATTCGGCGAAGCGCTGATGGCGGTGGTGGAACCGCAACCCGGCGTCACACTCGACATCGCCGATATCCGCGCGCAACTCAAAACCTCGCTCGCCGATTACAAGGTCCCGAAGCACGTCGAAATCCACGGCCAACTGCCGCGCGAGGATTCCGGCAAGATTTTCAAGCGGCGCTTACGCGATCCCTATTGGGAAAGGGCAGGCCGGAGGATTTGAGGTAGCTCCTCATGGTGAGGAGGCGCCTTTGCGCCGTCTCGAACCATGAGGCCCACCTCATCATCCTTCGAGACGCGGCCAAACGGCCGCTCCTCAGGACGAGGGCAGCATTCTTGATCCGACCAGCCCGTTTCTTTATCTTGCGTTGCGGCAGAAAAGTTGCAGACTCCGGGCTGCCGGGCAGTTTCTGGAGCAGCTAGCCATGTCGTCCCAGACCGTGCCTTCCGACGCCGAACTCCCGGCCAATCGCGCCGACGAAGCCTCTGTGGGTGAGGCTTTGGCGCTTGAGGAAGACGCCCGGCTGCGCAACGACATCCGGCTGCTTGGGCGCATCCTCGGCGACACCGTGCGCGATCAGGAAGGCGCCGACGTGTTCGATCTGGTCGAGCGCATCCGGCAGACC
>JBGQCE010000626.1:0-2326 GCA_041495185.1 Bradyrhizobium sp. | reverse complement strand
GGGCCGGCGCTCGGATGGCCCGAACAATCCATCACCAGATCAGCGCCGAAGCCGCCGACGATATCGCGCACCGCCTTGATGCGCGCTTCCGGCGTCGTAACCTCTTCAATGTTTACAGTCGCTTCCGCGCCGAACTTGCGCGCCAGCTTGAGCCGGGGCGCCTCCGGCGCACCGACGCAGATTACACGGCCCGCGCCCATCTCCTGCGCCGCGGCGACCGCCAGAATTCCGATCGGGCCGGAGCCCTGAATCACCACCGTATCGCCCCAGGTGAATCCGCCGGCACGCGTTGCGCGATTGAAGGCGCGGATGCATGAGGTCAAAGGCTCCGACAACGCGCCGAGCCGCAGCGACATATCGTCAGGGAGTTTGTAGATCTTGGTGCCCGGCAGCATCTCGAGATCGACATAGACATATTCGGCCCAGCCGCCCCACAGATGCGGCGCCTTGTCGAAGCCGAGATAGCGGCCGTAATAGACCGGCGTCAGGCACTTGTTGGCGCGTTCGGGATAGTGAATGCAGTAATAGCAGTGCCCGCACGGCATCAGCGGCGGGATCATCACTTTCGATCCCACCTTCAGCGGCTTACTCATAAAATCTTCGGTGAATTCTGAGCCGACCTCGACCAGCACGCCGCCGATCTCGTGGCCGAGCGTGAACGGCCACGGCAATTGCTTCGGCCAGTGGCCTTTCAGGATATGCAGATCGGTGCCGCAGACGCCGCAGGCGCCGACTTTTATCAACGCCGCCTTCTTCGGAATTTTCGGCCAAGGCACGGTGCGAATGACCGGCTGCGCGCCCGGGCCGTCATAAGTGCAAACACGAATCTGCTGCATGGGCTTTCCTCTCGCGCCTCTTGTTCTTTCTTGACGTCCGGGCCTCGCGGGCAAAACGTTATTCGAGATGGAGCGCCATGCCAACGTTTGGCGCTGCCGCCGCCGGCGGCTAGAAACCAGAACGGCATCCTCAGGCGGAATACCCGTCCGGGTTGAGGAAGGGCAAATGCACACACTTGATGCAACCGTTGCTAACGGCTCGTTAACCTTGTCGGCCGTAGGGTCAGACGACACCGAGAAGCCGGTTGTCGGGTAGCGATGATGGCGTTGGCGCACAAGAAATCGATCCCTCCGGCCGCCGAAGAGCGACGGCGCTTTCAGCGCGTGAGGGTTCATCTGCTGGGCCGCTATATGCTGCCGGACCGGCGCGAATTTCCATGCCAGATCATCAATATGTCACCGGGGGGGCTCGCTTTGCTGGCGCCCGGCATCGGCAATGTCGGCGACCGCGTGATCGCCTATCTCGACCATATCGGCCGGGTCGAGGGCAGGATCACCCGTATTATCGACAATGGCTTTGCCATGAGCGTGGGCGCGACCGCCCGCAAGCGCGACAAGCTCGCGGCGCAACTGACCTGGCTCGCCAACCGCGACATTCTCAACCTGCCGGAAGACCGCCGCCACGACCGTATCATACCGCGCAACCCGATCGCCATGCTCACGCTTGAGGATGGC
Source organism: Bradyrhizobium sp. (assembly GCA_041495185.1). Lineage (GTDB taxonomy): Bacteria > Pseudomonadota > Alphaproteobacteria > Rhizobiales > Xanthobacteraceae > Bradyrhizobium. Next base: position 815 of record JBGQCE010000626.1, on the reverse strand, counting down.
ACCAAGATGACCTGCCGGATCATCGACATGTCGCTGTCCGGCGCCGCTATCGCCGCGGAAACCCGCCCGCCGCTTAAGTCCATGGTCATGCTCGGCAAGGTCCAGGCCCGGCTGGTGCGAAACCTCGAAGAAGGCTTTGCGCTCGAGTTCGTTCACGAGCAGCTGGCCGAGACGCTCGAAGACAGCGTTACCGCGCGGTAAACCCGCGCCCCCTGCGATTCCCCGTTTTTCCGAAGCCTGAAGGCGGTATCCGCGTTGCCGGATGCCGCCTTTGGCCGTCCTGGCGCGGGCTGCAACCGGTTAACGCGGCCTAGCTTGTTGCCGCGAAGCGCCGGATTGACGGGCCGCCGGACCTTAATACGTAAAATTTGAATCAATTGCAGTTGTCTAAAATTCTAATCGTATTTTATTCAAGTATAGATCGAATTATCCGCGGTTTTTACTTGTATTCTCTTCAAATGTACTTGGATTACTTAGCGGCGGCGCAAAGCCTTTGTGCGAAACGTGGTCCCAACAAGAAACGGGGGCCACAATGTTCGGGTTCAGGGGGAAGAGATTGGGATTGGCGGTTATCGCCGTCCTGGCGGGATTGAATGCGCCGGCGAATGCCGGCGACGTACTTTATGCGAGCCTTGGCGATATCACGCGCTCGCCGATCGGCTGGGTTGAGTTCTGTGCCGAAAATCCCGGCGACTGCCGCGGCGGCGCGTCACAGCCGCGCGATATCGTGATGTCGCAAACGGCATGGCGGGATTTGCTGCGGGTCAACCGCTGGGTCAACGAGTCAATCAAACCGATGACCGACATGGATCATT
>JBGQCE010000625.1:0-2329 GCA_041495185.1 Bradyrhizobium sp. | reverse complement strand
CGTTGCATTTCGAATGCTCTGAAAGCTGCCGTGAAGCGCTTTGCTGGTTCCCGGCTTCAGGGTACGCTCGACGTCATGATGGCTCGACCCGACAATCTCATCGCGCGGGCGAGGTCGCATATCGCGACCGCGGCGGCGGCGATGTCGATGTTGACGATCGCCGCCAGCGCCGGCTGGCCGCAGGGAACGCCGCCGCCACCGTCTGCTCCTGGCGTCCAGGCGCCGGCCCAGCAAACCTCGCCGCAGCAAGGCGAGCCTGCGCCGCCACCCCCTCCGCCGGCGCGTGAAGAAAATCCCGGCCTGCTCAATGAAATGGGAAAGCTGTTCGAGAAATCCCTGTCGATCTTTCCGCCGCTGAAAAGCCCGAGTGAGACCATCGACGATTTGAACGCGCGCGCGAAAGATGCCGCCAAGGACGCGGGCGACACGTTGTCGCGCCTGGCCAAGCCATCCTCCATGGTGGCGGGGCGCATGATATGCCCCGTTTCCGCGAATGGCGCGCCGGACTGCAAGCTTGGTGCCGATAAACTCTGCCAGAGCAAGGGTTTCAAGGAAGGCAAGAGCCTTAACACCGATTCCGCTGAAACTTGCTCCGCGAAAGTGCTGATCCCCGGCCGGACGCGAAAGCCGGACGACTGCCGGACCGGCAATTACGTGACCCGCGCGCTGTGCCAGTAGCGCCGGAAGTGGCCGGTGCATGGGGTGCCTGTGCCAGGCGCGGTTGCCTTGTTGATATGATGTCTGGCATCTTTAGTTCAAAGCATCCCGTCTCTGCCTGAATAACGAAAAGGATTCTCCGGTATGTCCATGCCTGCCTTGTTCAAGGGCCGTCTGTCGATTCCCGTGATCGGTGCGCCGCTGTTCATCATTTCCGTGCCCGATCTCGTGATCGCGCAGTGCAAGGCGGGTATCGTCGGATCGTTTCCGGCGCTGAACGCGCGTCCGCCGGCGCTGCTCGACGAGTGGCTGGTGCGGATCAAGGAAGAGCTTGCAGCATACGACAAGGCGCATCCCGACCGGCCGTCGGCGCCGTTTGCGGTGAACCAGATCGTGCATCGATCGAACAACCGGCTCGATCAGGATCTCGCGCTTTGCGAGAAGCACAAGGTGCCTGTCATCATCACCTCGCTCGGCGCGCGCGAAGAACTCAATCAGGCCGCGCATGGCTGGGGCGGCATCGTTTTTCATGACGTGATCAACCAGAAATTCGCGCATAAGGCGATCGAGAAGGGCGCGGACGGTCTGATCCTGGTGTCTGCCGGCGCTGGCGGCCATGCCGGCGAGATTTCGCCGTTCGCATTCGTGGCCGAGACCCGGCAATGGTTCGATGGACCGATCGCGCTGTCGGGCGCGATCGGCAACGGCCGCGCGATCCGGGCGGCGCGGATGTTAGGGGCCGACTTTGCCTATATCGGCTCCGCCTTCATCGCTACCACCGAGGCCAATGCGGTGGAGGGCTACAAGCAGATGATCACCAGCTCGACCGCGGAGGATATCGTCTATTCGAACCTGTTCACCGGCGTGCACGGCAATTACCTGAGGCCGTCGATCGTGGCCGCGGGCATGGATCCCGACAATCTTCCGGAATCCGACGCGTCGAAAATGAGCTTCGGCACCGACGCCTCGGGCGAGCGCGCCAAGCCGAAAGCCTGGAAGGAAATCTGGGGCAGCGGCCAGGGCGTCGGCAGCGTCGGCAAGATTGTGCCCGCTGCCGAATTGATCGCGCGGTTCAAGAGAGAATACGACGAAGCGGTCGATCCGCCGCTTTGATGGACGCGTCGCAAGCTGGTTGGTGACGAAGTACCAATCCACCCAGGATCCGATTGCGCAATCGGGCCGCAGTCTCACGCCTTAACGCGCCATTAACCATCCCGCCCCGACAATCCTGTCCGAGGCCGCTTACCGCCCCTGCGGCGGGCCGCGCCCTGAACTGCCGTCCAAGGGGATGCGACATGGATTTCGGGAAACTCTACGCAAAAACGCCTGCAACCCTCGACGAGATCAGGGTCCGGGTCGCCTACGCACTTGAGCGGCACCCGCTGTGCCGCAGCGTGCAATTCGACATCGTCAGCATGCCCCGCACCAGCAAGGGCGGTAACTGGACCATCAGTCTGCGGTCGGTCGCACCCGACGCGCTGTGGGAGGCGTCCGATATCGTCGCCGACATCCAGGAAGCCTACGACCTCTCGGTCGCGGCCTGATTTTCGGCACGTCTGCGGCTGTCTCGCCGCCGTCAAATTCGCCCCGCCGCCGTAGCGGCACGGATAAGCCTTAATTAGTGCCCAGTTTTCGGCAAAATGACGTGGTTCGTTGGCCAAAACGGAGAATT
>JBGQCE010000624.1:0-2332 GCA_041495185.1 Bradyrhizobium sp. | reverse complement strand
GATGGGACAGACGCTGCCCAAACCTGCCTTGCGGCCGTTTCTTGGCGAGGATACGCCTGTGCTGGCGGCGATCTTTGTTGCTGCCATCGAGGAGTTGACCGGCGAGGATTACAGCAAAGCGCAGCAGCAAGCCTGGGCCAGCGCCGCCGCCGACGAAGAACAATTCGGCAAGCGCCTGGGCAGCGAACTTACGCTGATCGCCACGCTGCAGAATTCGCCGGTTGGATTCGCCTCGCTGAAGGGCGCCGACCATATCGACATGCTCTACGTACACCCCGGCGCAGCCGGGCAGGGGGTGGCGTCGATGCTGTGCGAGGCGCTGGAAAAACTCGCCGGCGGCCGCGGCGCGAAGGCTCTCACGGTCGATGCCAGCGACAACGCGGAAGGCTTTTTCGCAAAGCGCGGCTATGTCAGAAAACAGCGCAATACCGTGACGGTCAATGGCGAATGGCTCGCCAACACCACGATGCAGAAGACGCTTGCTGAGGGCGTACCGCCGGGAGGTCCGACATGAACCGCGAACGCCTCTATCTGTTCGACACCACGCTGCGCGACGGGGCGCAGACCAACGGCGTCGATTTCACGCTGCATGACAAGCAACTGATCGCCGGGATGCTCGACGAACTCGGTATCGATTATGTCGAAGGCGGCTATCCCGGCGCCAATCCCACCGATACCGAATTCTTTGCAACCAGGCCGAAGCTCGATCACGCCCGCTTCACCGCGTTCGGCATGACGCGGCGGCCGGGCCGTTCGGCCTCGAACGATCCGGGCCTGGCGGCGCTGCTGGAAGCCAAAGCCGACGCGATCTGCTTTGTCGCGAAATCATCGGCCTATCAGGTGCGCGTGGCGCTCGAGACCACCAACGAGGAAAATCTGGCCTCGATCCGCGACAGCGTGAAGGCCGCAAAGTCGGCGGGCCGCGAAGTCATGCTCGACTGCGAGCATTTCTTCGACGGATACAAGGAAAATCCGCAGTTCGCGCTGGCCTGCGCGAAAGCCGCCTACGATTCCGGCGCGCGTTGGGTGGTGTTGTGCGACACCAATGGCGGCACCATGCCGCATGAGGTCGAGACCATCGTCACCGAGGTGGTGAAGCATATCCCGGGCGATCACGTCGGCATTCATGCCCATAACGATACCGAGCAGGCGGTTGCCAATTCGCTGGCCGCCGTGCGCGCGGGCGCGCGCCAGATCCAGGGCACGCTGAACGGGCTCGGCGAACGCTGCGGCAACGCCAATCTGTGTTCGCTGATCCCGACGCTTCGGCTGAAGAGCGAGTTTTCCGATGCCTTCGAGATCGGCGTGTCCTCAGGCAAGATGGCGACCTTGATGAAGGTTTCGCGGACGCTGGACGACATGCTCAACCGTGCGCCCGATCGTCACGCGGCTTACGTCGGCGAAAGCGCGTTCGTCACCAAGACCGGCATTCACGCCTCCGCCGTGCTCAAGGATCCGCAGACCTACGAACATGTGGCGCCCGAGGCGGTCGGCAATCATCGCAAGGTGCTGGTCTCCGATCAGGCCGGCCGCTCCAACGTCATCGCCGAGCTGGACCGCGCAGGCATTGCCTATGACAAGAACGATCCGAAGCTGGTTCGTCTGGTCGAGGAAATGAAGGAGCGCGAGGCCGCGGGCTATGCCTATGAATCCGCCAACGCGTCGTTCGATCTCCTGGCGCGGCGCACGCTTGGCCGGGTGCCGGAATATTTCCGGGTCGAGCAATTCGATGTCAATGTCGAGCAACGCTATAACGCCAACGGCCAACGCGTCACGGTGGCGATGGCGGTGGTCAAGGTCGATGTCGACGGCGAGAAATTGATCTCGGCGGCCGAGGGAAACGGTCCCGTCAATGCGCTCGACGTCGCGCTGCGCAAGGATCTCGGCAAATATCAGAAGTACATCGAAGACCTGAAGCTGATCGACTACCGTGTGCGTATCCTCAATGGCGGCACGGAAGCGGTAACGCGGGTGCTGATCGAGAGCGAAGACGAGGCTGGCGAGCGCTGGACCACGATCGGCGTGTCGCCCAATATCATCGACGCGTCGTTTCAGGCGCTGATGGATTCGGTTATTTACAAGCTGGTGAAATCAGGTGCGCCGGCTTGAGACACTTGTAGCCCGGATGAGTGAAGCGAAATCCGGGGCCTGTATCTGCCGTCGGTCCCGGATGTCGCTTCGCTCATCCGGGCTACGGAGGGGAGGGCTGCATGATCGACCATGTCTCCGTCGCCGTCCGCGACCTCGACCGATCAGCGCGTTTCTATGAATCGGCACTGGCGGCGCTCGGCCTTTCGCGACTGGTGACGCGCCCCGCCACCATCGGTTTCGG
>JBGQCE010000623.1:0-2345 GCA_041495185.1 Bradyrhizobium sp. | reverse complement strand
TCCCGTCTGCTCCTGCTCCGCCTGGATTTGATAGCGCCGCGTCAGATCGAACAGCGTCGACGCACTGTCGCGCAACAGCGCGACGAACCGCTCGCCCGCCGCACCGTGTCTGGAAATGATGTCTTCGGGATCGGGCCGCGAGAGCGTCGGGATGACCTGGCCGTTATTGCGGCCCGATGCGCCCCAACCCGGCTCCATCGCTTCAACCACAGCGACGTCCACGCCGGCTTCGCGCAAGTGCAGCGCGGTTGAAAGGCCGGTGAATCCGCCGCCGATCACGATAACATCGGCTTGCGCTGAGCCTGCGAGAACAGGCAGTTCCGGACCAGGCGGCGTCACTGCGGCCCATAGCGAATCCGGCCAGCGGACAGTTGCGGCATCCATCTCGCGCCTTTCCGTTGCGGGCGTAAAGCCGATCTGATTACCTTACACCATCAATAGATGTGAGGGGGAGTACAAGGGTGGCGCTCAAAAACATCGTCGGAATCGACCACGCCGTCGTCGTCGCCAGGGATCTGGATAAAGCCGCCGAGAACTGGAAGCGGCTCGGATTCACGGTTTCGCCGCGAGGCACGCACAGCGCCAAGATGGGATCGGGCAATTACACCATCATGCTCGATCCGGATTACATCGAATTGCTCGGCGTTCTCACGGAAACAGAACATAATGCGCCGACACGGAGCTTTCTCGCGCGCCGCGGCGAAGGCATCGAGCGCGTCGCATTGACGGCGGTCGACTCGGCTGCCGGCGCCGAGGAAATTCGCGCGCGCGGTTACGCCGCACTCGGCCCGACCGATTTTGAACGGCCGGTGACAATGCCTGACGGCACCCAGTCGGCGGCCAAATTCAGGATATTTCAATGGCCCCTCGAGGAGGCGCCGGCGGGGCTTCGTATTTTCGCTTGCCAGCACAAGACGCAGGAGACGGTCTGGATTCCGCAATTGCAGAAACACGCCAACGCCGCGAAGCATCTCAAGCGCGCGCTTGTCGTTTCGCCCGAGCCGGCAAAAGACGCAGCCCATATGGCGCGCATGATCGACCGCGAAGTTAGCGCTGAGCCGGATGGGGCCGTAGCGGTGCCCTCCGGTTCAGACCGCGCCGATTTCGTTTTCCTGACAAAAGATCAGCTGAGCCGGCGATATCCCGACGTATCGCTGGCGGGGCTTCCCGAGCGCGGCGGCGCCGGCCTCGTGCTCACAACGAGCGATCTCGGCGCTACCGAAAAAGCCGTTGGCAAGGCCGGTGTCCGGATCGGCGGCAGCGTGCTTGTCGCTCCCGCAGCTGCCAATGGTGCGCTGCTCGCGTTTGTAGCGGCGTGACCACGCGTATAAAGGGAATGATGTCGATGTGTGGTGGATGAGCATTGCACCGAAGCCGCACTTCTCACGGTTGTCGCTTGAACGAAAAGCCGGCGATAAGATCGTTGCATAACGCCCGAGGCGTTGACTATCGTGCTTAGCTGACAGCCGCATTTTACTCTTCGCCCGGAGAATCTCGGTTACACCAGGAGCAACAGTACATGGCCGCCTCGCGCGAAACACAGGCCCCGAACCACGCGGCACCAGTTCTGGACTACGACGCCATCGTCATCGGGGCGGGCATGTCGGGCCTATATCAGCTCTACCGGTTGCGCGAACTCGGGATGCGAGTGCGCGTGTTCGAGGCCGGCACCGGCGTCGGCGGCACCTGGTACTGGAACCGCTATCCGGGCGCGCGCTTCGATTCCGAAAGCTACTCCTACGGCTACTCCTTTTCGCAGGAACTGCTGGAGGAATGGAACTGGTCCGAACATTTCGCCGGCCAGCCGGAAACGCTGCGCTACCTCAATCATGTCGCGGACAAGTTCGACCTGCGCCGCGACATCCAGTTCCGCAGCCGGGTTGCCGCGGCAACCTACGAGGAGGGCGCGCGCAGCTGGAGCGTCGCACTGCAGGACGGCAACCGCTTCCGCGCACCCTTCCTGATCACCGCTATCGGCCCGCTCTCCACCCCCACCCTGCCGCGGATCGAGGGGGTGGACACGTTTCAGTGCCAGTCGTTCCATACCGCCAGATGGCCGCATGAGCCGGTCGACCTTTCCGGCAAGCGGGTGGCGGTAATCGGGACCGGCGCCACCGGCGTGCAGACCATCCAAACCATAGCCAAGACCGTCGGGCACCTGACCGTGTTCCAGCGCACGCCGAACTGGTGCGCGCCACTGCACAACAGCAAGATTGACGCGGAGACGCAGGCTGAGATCAAGTCTGGCTATCCAGAGATGTTCAAGCGCTGCCAGGAGACCTTCGCGTGCTTCCTGCATACCCCGGACCCGCGCGGGGCTTTCGAGGTTTCCGACGAGGAGCGCG
>JBGQCE010000622.1:0-2370 GCA_041495185.1 Bradyrhizobium sp. | reverse complement strand
GGTCATGATCCAGTCGCCCGCAGGCGTCGTCCGTGCTCGCTCGGCGATGCGGCTGACAATCTCATCGTGAGAGATCGCATCGCTGATATCGACGAGAGGCGCCTGCCGCGCGGCAAAATGCAAAAGGTGTGGATGGGTATCAATCAATCCCGGCAAGACAGTTGCGCCATGCAAATCCCATCTCTCGGTTGCACCGTTAGTCAGGCTGAGCAGATCGCTATGACGACCAATCGCAGCAACGCGGCCCGCCTGGATCAGGATGGAATTTACCGTGGAGTCGTTCTGATCAAAACAGTGGATTGTTGCATTATGAACAAGCAACGAGGCACCGGCGGGCGATCGATCTGAATTTGCAGACATGATTACCTTCCCAAACGACGGTGAAGACCATCGGCTACCGAAGCTTGTAATCGAACCACAATTGAACGCTGAATGTAAACGCTGACCCTTTCTGTGGGAATGTACAGACTGGGCAGATACTCGTTACTAGTCACCGCCGACAAGTTGATCGAATGAGGCCGCTAATTGTGCGGCGCATGAGTCTGCTTTTGGCACGTTTGAGACATGCCGACGGGCTCTGAAAATGTCCGCTTATCGGGGAAGACCGGAAGTGATCGGCGCACGGTCAAACTGACGCGATTGACCCATCTGCGACATCGGGCCTGATCAGTTTGGCGACCAAGCAGCGGGGCGCTCATTCGATCACTTCGTCGGCGCGGCCGAGGAAGCTCAGAGGGAAGGTAACGACGAGCGCCTTCGCGGTCTTGAGATTGATGACCATTTCAATTTTTGTGACCTGCTGCACAGGCAGATCGGCGACCTTGTTGCCCCGCAAAATGCGACCCGTGTAGCCACCGACTATGTGAAACATGGCGCTATTATTGGGTCCGTAGCTCACGAGCCCACCGGCCTCCGCGTCCTCCCGGAACGGATAGATAGCAGGAATTGCCTGCAGGGCCGCCATTGCGATGATTTGTTTTCGCGCACCGATAAGGAATGGATCAGCGCCCACCAGAAGTGCGTGGGCTCGCCGTTCCGCGAGGATCGCAAAGGCCGCCTCGATCTCGCCTTGGCTGCTTGCATCCAATGGGAGCAGCCGCAGTCCGAGAACCGCCGCGGCTTCCAGCAATTCTTTGATTTCCGCGGCGGCATAAGTCGAATTTTTGGGGTTGCGGAGATACCCGACAAGCTGGGCGGCGGGAACCAGCTCATGCAAGAGTTGAAGGCGCTTTGCCGCCGCATCGACAATCAAGGCGGCTACGCCCGTTAGATTACCGCTCGGATGATTAAGGCTGTCGACGAGACCATTCTTGATCGGGTCGGAGCCCATCAGGAAAACGATTGGGATTGTTTGCGTGGCCGCTTTTGCGGCAAGCGCCGCCGGGGTCCCCCCAGGCGCAGCGATCACGGCCACCGGACGGCGAACCAGTTCGGCTGCAAGCGCCGGCAGCCGATCATTATGGCTTTCCGCCCAGCGGTATTCAACCGCCACATTACGGCCCTCAACATAACCGGTCTCGGCCAAGCCTCGGTGAAAAGCAGCAATTTCCTCGCGCCAGGTCACAAAGGATTCGCTATTGAGGAACCCGATCACCGGCAGCGCAAATTGCTGCGCGCGAGCGAAGAGCGGCCATGCAACTGCCGTGCTGCCGAGCGCCGCAATGAACTCCCGCCGCCTCATCCTGACGGCGGGGATGGCGGATCCTGTGCGCGGGAAGCGGTCCTTCCTGGTAGTGGCCATGGTGTGCCCTCCGGATCGGTATTCTACACTGAATTGGCGGCGACGAGACGACCAGAAGATGCCGTAGGTGTCATATCATCGCGAGGGGTCGCGAGGTCCGAGTCTGGCACTTTTCGGAAGTGGCGGCTCTCGTGGAGAATGTCCGTTCATCGGCGCAAAGCGGACTCGTATTGCCCCGGTGTACCGACTGCGTACCTGCCCGATGCGACACCTAATCTTTTGATTTCGCGGCCGCAGCCCGATGACAGGCTCCGCGATGAAGCAATCCAATGCACGAAACGGGTGATTTGTTGAGCCGGATCAATGTGATTTGGCCTGTCCAGTCCTGTGTTCAAAAAGATTCCGCTTCTCGCTTTACCCAAATCAAATCTATATCGCTCGCCGTCCCGTTCCCTCTGAGGGGCGTTTCGCGATCGTCACGGACGTAGGGAGCGGGATGCGATGGACGCAGGCGGCGCTGCTGACGAGAGCGCCGGCCTGCGGACGGCGAAGTCGTGTGGTCCTGACGCCCCGACGCTGGCGTCAAGTTTGCGGAAGACAACTCCGCAAGCGACGGTGGCAAACAAGCCCGGTCACCGGGGAGAGCACGAAGGAAACCGTTAAAACCATTGCGCGGGGAATGCCGGGTG
>JBGQCE010000621.1:0-2372 GCA_041495185.1 Bradyrhizobium sp. | reverse complement strand
TTCGATCAATATCCGCAGATGTTGACGGTGCGCAGGCGATAGCCGAACGGGGTTGGCACGCGCTGCGTCACATAGCATCCGTCGTCGACGCCGAGGCCGATGTAGCCGATGCCGAAGCCATGACCAAAGTGGTGATGATGAAAGCCACCACCCCAGCCGCCGCCCCATCCGCCACCGCCCGCGGAAGCCGCGGTGGGAGCCAGCGCCATCGCGCTGAGAGAAGCTGCGGCAACCAGTGCAAGCGTGAGTTTACGTAACATGGTCGTTCTCCTTCGATGTGCGCCGTGGCGCGGGTTGATCGTTTCAGTCTTACCCATCGCACATCAGTCGCACCCTTCCGGAGCGGGGTTCGAGAAAACAGCGTTTGGATCGAGGACAATTTCCTGAACGGCTGTTCAGGTGTGTGATAGATCACACAACGGCGTCGCGGCGCTGCTAGGCCGCGGCAATTTCCACATCGTTAACCCGTGCGGACAACGTCTTCGCCTCGTTAACCGTGCGGACGATCATCGGCTCGGTGCGGCCGCGGATCGTGACTTCGCGCTCGGGCAAGCCATCGGCCGGAAGGCCGGCGGTGATACGAACCTCTTCCGAAAAGACGGCTTCGCATGCGAGGTTCTTTGTCATGTCCTGCAGCCTTGCTGCGACATTGACCGCGTCGCCGAGCGCGGTGAACACCATGTGGTCGCGATAACCGATGTCGCCGATGATCACTTCACCGCCATGAATGCCGATGCCGAAACCGATCGGTTCGCGCAGATCGTGCTTAAGGAATTGATTCAGCTCCTCGACGTTGGCGGCGATCATGGCCGCCGCCTTGAGCGCCTGGCGGCAGGCGGTTTGCGGGCTGGCAGCGAGCCCGAACAGCGCCAGTTGCCCGTCGCCGACGAACTGGTTGGGTTGACCGCCGCATTCGATCACCGCCTGCGACACCGCGCCGAGGAAGCGGTTGACGATGAAGACGGTATCGAACGGCAAGCGTTTTTCCGCAAGCCTGGTCGAGCCCCGCATGTCCACGAACATGCTGACGAGATAGCGCTCCTCGCCGATGCGCGAGGGACTTGAGGTCCGCAAGCTGGCTGCCGTGATCTGCGGCAGGAATATCTGGAAGAACGAAAGATCGCCCTCGGGCCTGAGTTGGCAGGCAAGACGGATGGCCGGATCGGCGCCTGCCCCGACGCGGTTGAGCACGAACGCCTCGCGCTTGGACGGCTCCGGCAGCGACGTGCAGTCCCCGATCACGCGAATGCGGCAGGTGGAGCAGCGGGCGCGGCCACCGCAGACGCTTGCATGCGGGACGTTATTGCGCAGGCTCGCCTCAAGCACGCTCAGGCCTCTGGGCACGCGAACCGTCCTGCCATTGCCATATGACAGATTGATCATGCCGCCCCGGCGCTCGTGCAGCGCGCGCACGCCCCTTGCCAGCAAGACAAGCCCGACCAGGCCGAGATAGCCGATCAGGAAATAATCCTCGATGCTGTTCAATACGGATTGTTCGGCAGGCGTGCCGACCAGGCTTGGCGAGAGATTCTCCGCCCTCCATTCGACGCTGTCGCTATCGACGACGCTTCGTCCGCCCTGATAGAGGCCGAGCATCGCCAGCGCCGGAACCAGCACCGCTGCGGCGAGCAGAAACGGCGCCGCGCTCTGGTAGAACGCTTTCATCCGGAGCCAGAAATAGAGACCGATGCAGCCGTGGATCCAGGAGATGGTCAGGACAGCGAACATCAGCCACATTTTGTATGGCCAGACGATCCAGTACGCAAAAAACACCTGCGGATAGAGCTTTTCGTGTCCGAAAATTGCATGGCCGAGCCGGACGCCGGCAATGTGGGTGATGACAAGCGCCGGGATGCTCAGGCCGAGCACGAGCTGCAGCGGCTCGATCGCCTTCCAGCGGAATTGCCGGCGCTCGTAAAGCGCCCAGACCCCGAGGCCGGCGTGGACCAGTGCCGCAGTATAGAATGCGATCGCGACCGGGAGAAATTGCCAGAACGCGGTGTGGTAATAGACGCCTGCGGCAAGGGCATCCATCGAGATATTGCCGAGCGCATGGTTGAGGAAATGGCTGAGCAGATAGGCGAACATAACCAGGCCGCAGGCGAGACGGACCTGCCGGACGCTGACGCCGCGGATGAATTTTGTCAGTTGTTCCTGAGCTGGGGCCATGCGATTCAATCGAACACTCATCGATAATAGACCTGCGATAGTAGAGTTTAATTCCCTCAGTGACCACAGTTCCGCGCGTAGTCGTCCCCGCGAACGCGGGGACCCATACGCCGCGGCGTCTCGTTTAGGCGTGGTGGCAGACGCCTTCTGAAGTAAGCAATAGCTGTGGTTTTGGGTCCCGGCGTTCGCCGGGACGACGCTAG
>JBGQCE010000620.1:0-2395 GCA_041495185.1 Bradyrhizobium sp. | reverse complement strand
AGCCGGCTCGTCTGGGACAGCTACGGGGCAATCGTCGCGGCCTGCAAGGACGCATGGCACTTCCTCATCAACGACCCAGCACGGATTACATCCATCGGCTCTCGCTCTTGGGCGTGTGTCAATGTTTAGGGCGGTTGGTATGATACTGGAGGCACGACCCTGTGATTCATCAGCCGAGGTCATTTATCGTATAGTTCATCGGATGCGGCTCGGTGCAGAATTCTGCACCGGCCTGTCGTACTTGGCGCTTTGGCGCCAAGACCCGTGCCATGACCGACCGTCGACAGATCCAGGTGCTTTGAACAGGAACGTCGCCCGTAGAAAGTTTTGGCGGCCGAGCAGCCTCGGCTCGTGCGGCAATTGCCGCGGTAGAAAATCTTCGGTGTTTCTCGCATCCAGCGCCTGGTTCTCGGCGGCCGCAACACTGTTCCTAATGGCGCGATCAGCAATGCGCCCACGTCTATCGTTGCTCGAGCCAAAATGATGTAGGCTCGCCGTGATAGAAGGTCCCCCAAGCCATGCCTGCTATCCGTCGCCTTATCGCCATCCTTGCCGCTGACGTGGCGGGGTATTCGCGGCTGGTGGGTGCCGACGAGGAGGGCACACTTGAGCGGCTGCAGGCACATCGGCGCGAACTGATCGACGGCAAGATCGCCGAACACCGCGGCCGCATCATTAGGACGACCGGCGATGGGCTATTGGTCGGATTTCAGAGCATCGTCGACGCGGTGCGCTGTGCGATCGACATGCAGCAAGATATGGCCATCCGCAATGGCGAGTTGCCTGCGGATCAGCGCATCGAGTTCCGCATGGGCATCAATCTCGGCGACGTGATCGACGACGGCGACGACATTTTCGGCGATGGCGTCAACATCGCGGCGAGGCTGGAAGCGCTGGCCGAGGCAGGCGGCCTCTACCTCAGCGCCGGCGCTTACGATCAGGTGCGTGACCGGGTCGACATCACATTCGAAGACATGGGCGAACAGCAGGTCAAGAACATCGCCCGGCCGGTTCGCGCCTACCGGGCCCTCCTTGAGAAACGCCCGGTCGCAGGTGCTCTACCCACCCTCCCGGTGCCTGACAAGCCGTCGATCGCAGTCTTGGCGTTTACTAACATGAGCGGTGATCCAGAACAGGAGTTCTTTGCCGATGGTATCGCCGAAGACGTTATTACGCTGCTGTCAAGATCCCAATCTCTGTTCGTGATCGCCCGCAATTCAAGTTTTCCTTACAAGGGGAAGCAGGCCGCACTCAAAGATATCCGCCGTGAACTCGGCGTGCGTTACGTTTTAGAAGGCAGCGTCCGCAAGGCGGGCAATCGAGTGCGGGTGACGGCGCAGCTCATTGACGCCACAACCGGCGGACATCTGTGGGCCGAGCGATACGATCTCGATCTTGCCGATATTTTCGCGGTCCAGGACGAAATCACGACCAGCGTTTCTGCGGCAATCCAGCCCGCGATGGAACGCAGCGAGCGCAAGCGCGCCGTGCGCAAACCGCCCCACAGTCTTGATGCGTGGGAAAGCTATCACCGGGGGATGTGGCATTTCGCCAAGGTCGAGGTGACCGAAATCGGAATAGCCCGGAGCTTCTTCCGACGCTCGATCGAACTCGATCCCCAGTTCTCGCCGGCGGCGGCCGCTCTCGCCCTCACCTATTTGAATGAGATCACGCTTTTCCGCCCTGATCTCCGCGCGATAAATCTTCCGCTCGCGCTCGATCACGCGGTGCATGCGGTAACGATTGACCTGACAAATGCGGCTGGCCATGCGGCGCTGGCGCGCGCCCTTTGGATCTCGGGGCGGCATGCCGAGAGCCTCGCCAAGGCAGATATCGCCGTCGACCTCGACCCCAACTCTGCCGCTGCCTATGGCGCTCGGGGCGGCGCTCGCCTCTGGGGAGGCTTCCCACGCGATGCGATCGAACCATTGCAGACAGCGATGAGGTTGAGCCCGTTCGATCCACTCACGCCATTATGGCTGCACTTCACGGCGCGGGCGCGCTACTGGAGCGAGGAGTATGAAGAGGCAATTGCCGTCGCTCACCAACTGCGCCATTCATTTCCCAATTTCCGCCAACCCTACAACACGTTGATTGCCGCTCTAGGACAAGTAGGCAGGGTCGATGAGGCACACGGGGTGATGATCGAGGCGCTAGCGCGGTTCGGGGAACCGTTTCGGTCCTTCATGTCGCTGCCCTTGAGCGAAATCCGCGAGCTCCGCCCTGAAGATCGTGAGCACCTGATCGATGGCTTCCGTAAGGCGCGGCTCGCGCAAATATAGCTCTTCAAACTCATCGCTAGTTCCTGTTTTCGACTGACGACTATGCGGTATCGGCCGGCAGACGAGCAGCGTCCACCCGCGCCAGGTTCCAAGAGCGCCCCTTGGCCGGCGGT
>JBGQCE010000619.1:0-2400 GCA_041495185.1 Bradyrhizobium sp. | reverse complement strand
GACGACGGATCACGCGGTATGGGTCCCGGCGTTCGCCGGGACGACGGTAGATTTTTCCAGCTCAGCTCTTCTCTTCCGCCAGCACCTTTTGCACCGCCGGCCGTTCCGACATCCGCCTGCGGTGATCGGCCACCTTCGGCAGCGTTGCAAGATCGACGCTGTCGCCCTCCAGCCAGCCCGCGAGCGTAAACAGATAGGGATCGCAGATGGTGTAGGTCTCGCCCATCACCCATGGCCCCTTCAGCATGTCACGTTCGATCAGGGCGAAGGCCGCGCCGACGCTCTTGGGCACCATGCGTTTCATGTCGGCAAAGGAACTTTCGTCGGTCGCCCAGCGATAGCCGCGCCCTTTATGCGCGTGCGCCACATGCACGGTGGAACACAGATAGCTGTTGAAGGCCTGCGCTTGCGCAAATGCAAAGGGATCGTCTGATGGCGCCAGCTTCGCCTGCGGAAAACTCTGCGCGATGAAGACGAGCATCGCGGGCGTCTCGGTCAGGATGCCGCGGTCCGTTACCAGCGCCGGCACCCGCCCCTTGGGATTGACCGCGAGATATTGCGCGCTGTTCTGCTGGTTGCTTTTGAAATCGAGCCGTTCGGTCGTGTAGACGGCGCCTGCCTCCTCCAGGGCGATGTGAGAGGCGAGCGCGCAGGTGCCGGGGGCATAGTAGAGCTTGAGCATTTTGGTCCTCACGAGAAAGCCGGAAATTAGCGTCACGCCGTTGAACGGTCCACCCCGCCGGCGAACATCTTTCGCAGTTGCCCCCTGTCGCAGCTCATGCGATGACGCCCCGGTAACAGGGGCGTGATCATGACAGTTCTCATTGCCGGGGGTGGCATTGGCGGTTTGACGCTGGCGCTCAGCCTGCATCAGATCGGCATTCCCGCCAAAGTGTTCGAAAGCGTCTCGGCGCTGAAGCCGCTCGGCGTCGGCATCAACGTGCTGCCGCACGCGGTCCGCGAGCTGATCGAGCTCGGCCTGCTAGACCGGCTCGATGCGTCCGGCGTGCGCACCAAGGAGCTCGCGTATTTTTCCAAGCACGGCAAGCCGATCTGGAGCGAGCCGCGCGGCATCGAGGCCGGTTACAAATGGCCGCAGTTCTCGATCCATCGCGGCACGCTGCAGCAGATCCTGCTCGACGCCGCGATCGAGCGATTGGGGCCCGAGAGCATTCTCACCAGCCATCATCTCAGCAACTGGTCAGAGACCTCCAATGGCGTCCGTGCCGATTTCATCGACAAGGCGACCGGCAAGTCCGCGGGCAGCCATGACGGCGCGCTCTTGATCGCAGCCGACGGCATTCACTCCGCGATCCGCGAAAAGCTTTATTCCTTGGAAGGCCCGCCGATCTGGAACGGGCGCATCCTGTGGCGCGGCATCACCACCTCGGATGCGTTCCTCTCCGGCCGCACCATGATCATGGCCGGCCACGAAATCCTGAAATTCGTCTGCTATCCGATTTCGAAGGAACCCGACGCCAACGGCAAGTTCCAGATCAATTGGGTCGCCGAGCGGCATATGCCGCCGACCTACCAATGGCGCCGCGAGGATTACAACCGCACGGCGCGGCTGGAGGAATTCCTGCCGTGGTTCGAGAATTGGCGGTTCGACTGGCTCGACGTGCCCGGCCTGATCCGCAACTGCCCGCATGCGTACGAATACCCGCTGGTCGACCGCGATCCGATTGCGCAATGGACGTTCGGCCCGACCACCCTGATGGGCGACGCCGCGCACCCGATGTATCCGATCGGCTCCAATGGCGCGTCGCAGGCGATCCTCGACGCCCGCGTCCTTACCCGCGAGATTCTGGCGCATGGCTCGACCAACGCCGCGCTGGTCGGCTACGAGGCGGAGCGCCGGCCCGCCACGACCGACCTTGTCATGCTTAACCGCCGCAACGGGCCGGAGCAGGTGATGCAGCTGGTCGAGGAGCGCGCGCCCGACGGGTACAAGGTCGTCACCGACGTATTGTCGCTCAAGGAACTGGAAGACATCGCCGCCAACTACAAGCGCGTCGCCGGCTTTCAGGTCGAAGGCCTCAATGCCAAGCCGCCGATCGTGACAATGCCTGTGCCGGGGAAGCTTTCCAGCGCGGGGTAATCGAGAGAGCGTCATCATCCGCGAAAGCGGATGATCCAGTATTCCGAAGCGTTTCGATTCAAACTGAGGTCGGGGCGTACTGGATGCCCCGCCTGCGCGGGGCATGACCGCTATTTATTTTTGGCCAGCCCATGCGCGATCGCCTTGCGCATGACGTTCGGTAGCGCCTCATCCCCCAGCGTCGAAATCGGCACCCAGCGCATTCCCTCCGGCGCGCGCGCGCGCACGGCAACGCTGGCGGTGTAGACCGCAAGCTCCAGCGGGAAATGCGTAAAGACATGGGTGACGACGCCGGCCTT
>JBGQCE010000618.1:0-2401 GCA_041495185.1 Bradyrhizobium sp. | reverse complement strand
TCGAAGACTTTCCGCCCGGCCATTTCGGCACATTCGGACCGCGCCGCGTCACCCGCGAGGAGATTCTCGCCTTTGCTGCCGAGTTCGATCCGCAGCCGATGCATCTCGACGAAGAGGCCGCGAAACGATCGATGCTGAAGGGCTTGTCCGGTTCGGGCTGGCATCTCTGCGCGATCATGATGCGGATGATGTTCGACGGCTTTATCGGCCGCACCGCGTCGCTGGGTTCGCCCGGTGTCAACGAAATGCGCTGGCTCGCGCCGCTGCGGCCGGGAGACGATCTCACGCTCGATGTCGAGGTGGAGAAGGCCAGGGTTTCTAGCAGCCGCCCCGAGACCGGGATCGTGACGTTCAAGGGTGTCGTCCGCAATACGGCAGGGCAGGCCCTGTGCGAAATGGTCTCGCCGATCATCGTGGTGCGGCGCGCGGCGGGGCAGGCCGGCTGATGCGTTTCTTCGAGGACATCGAGATCGGGCAGCGCCGTGAAGTGGGATCGTTCACCTTCACCGCCGACGGAATCAAGAAATTCGCAAGCCAGTTCGATCCGCAGCGCTTTCATCTCGACGAAGAAGAGGGGCGGAAATCGCTGTTCGGCGGGTTGGCCGCGTCGGGCTGGCACGTCGCGTCGGCATGCATGAAACTGATGGTGACCGATGGCCTGCGTCAGGCAAAGGAGGCCGCGGCGCGCGGCGAGAAGATCGCGATCTGGGGACCGTCGCCGGGCTTTCGCGAATTGCGGTGGATCAGGCCGGTGTTATCAGGCGACACCGTCACCTTCGCCAGCGAGGTCGAATCTTCGCGGCCATCGGAGAAGCGTCCCGAATGGGGCATCCTGCAGGTCCGCAATACCGGCACCAATCAGCGCGGCGAACTGGTGTTTTCCTTTCTCGCGACAGCCTTCGTGCCGCGGCGGAATGCCGGCTCCTGAATACCTGCTTTTCCTGCTAACGCATTTTGAACCTTGTGCCTGTCAAATGGGACACAGGGGAAAATGTTTGAGGGATGACGATGGCGGATCGCAGCGGGTTGAAATTTGTGGGCTTTATCTTCGCAACCGTCACGCTTGCGGTGATGCTCGCGACCGGAATGGTGGTGAAGGGTTACGCCGACGGCGCCTATTCGCTGGAGGGCGCAGCCGTAGCCAGCCGATAAGTCACGATCTGCTAACCATAGAAGCTGAATAGTCAGCGGCTCCAGACCAGCGCCAGCACCACCACGGCCACGACCAATAGCCCGACAAACCGGATCATGATGGTGCCCATCCGGGGCGGCGCACTCCGCAACGGTATCGGATCGGGATTGTCAGGCCGAACGCTTTTCATAAAGATTTGTCCCCTTGATCGCTTGCGCGGATTCTGATCGCAAAACCGGTATCCACTTTTGCGGAATACGCGCGAACTTGCAGCCCACATCATGGCGCCTGCCCTTGGTCGCAGCACCGGCTCGGCAAGTTCAAAGGCTTGCGAGCTCAAAAAGAAACCGCCGCGCTTCCCTTAAGGAAGGCGGCGGGCGCAGGAACGATAGGTTGCCGGCGGATCAGCTGTTGCGAAGGCCGTCGGCGGCGCGCTTCCACTGGGTCACATTGTCGGCGATCATCCGCGTGGATTTCATGGCAGCCTGGCTGAGCTGGGCATAGCCGGAGATCTCGCGCTGGACGCGCTGACCTTCGGCGTGCAGCAGGTCACGCAGGCTTTCGAGTTCGCCAATCAGGTTTTCGATTTCCGAGAGCGACGTCCCGGCGACACGCTGGATCAGCGAGTTGACGTTGTTGACGGTGGTCTCGGTGCTCGGCTCAGGCGCGGTCTCGGCGCTACTTAGCGCGCTCGGCGCCGGGCGGCGCAGATAGGCGACGTCGTTGCGGACGAAATCGCGGATGCCGGCCTCGACTTCCGAGACCGCGGCGAGATTGGGGTCTTCTTCAGTTGATTCAATTTTTTCAGAACGAGTGACATTCATCGGCTATTCCCCTGTTTCGCGTGTGTAGCGAGCGGATGTCCCCCGCACGACGAAAGTGAAGCAACGCCATCAGGGCTGCCGATTTTGACCGGATCGGGGCCAATATGCGGCAATGCCCGATCTTTAACGGGATTTGGCGGCGAACAACGGCGATTTAGGCGGCTACCAGCTGCGCTTGAAGCCCGCGGTGAGGCTCTTGTTCGTCGTTCCCTGCGGCGTTTCGCCGATCGAGCCCGATATGCTGACGCCGTCGAACAATTTCTGTTCGGCGCCGATCTTGCGTAGCCATTTGTCGTCGGTGGTGGAAAGCGTCTGGCCGGCGATGAAGCTGGTGCCGGTATCGGCAATGCTCAGCTTGGCCGACTGTTCGGTCTGATAATTCCGCGCCGGGTGTCCGGCGATGCCGGGCACCGGCACGATTCCCTGCTGGATGACGTTGTAGCCG
>JBGQCE010000617.1:0-2407 GCA_041495185.1 Bradyrhizobium sp. | reverse complement strand
GGCCGGCCTCGCCAGGTATCCGATCTATTCCACGCTCGGCGGCACCTTCGGCGTCGACCAGAATTTCAACCGCCTGCAGGTTTCCGCCGGCGGCACGGTCGATCGCACCGTCTATACGGAATCCAGACTAACCGACGGCACCTCGACCACCAATGACGATCGCAACTTCAACCAGTTTGGCGGCGTCGGCCGGATCAGCTACGATCTGCTTCCGGGCGTAAAACCGTTCGTCGAGGGCGAGGGCGACAGCCGCGTGCATGACTTGCAGTTCGACCGCAACGGCTATCAGCGCGATTCCTCCGGCGGCTATGTCAAGGCCGGCACGTCATTCGAGTTCTCGCGGCTGCTGACCGGCGAAATCTCGCTCGGTTACGCCGCGCGCGACTATGTCGATGTCAGACTGAACCGGCTGCAGGGCCTGCTCGTCGCATCCTCGCTGACCTGGACGGCGACGCCGCTGACGACGGCAAAATTCTATTCCACCACCTCGATCGACGAGACCACGCTGCCCGGCGTCTCCGGCGTGCTGACGCATGTCTACACCTTCGAGGTCGATCACGATTTCCGCCGCTGGCTCACCGCAATCGGAAAATTCACCTACGGCACCTACGCCTATCAGGGCGACGGACGGTTCGACCGAACCTACTCGATCGAGGGCGACCTGATTTACAAGATGACCCGTAATTTGTGGGTCAAGGGCACGCTGCGGCGGGACATTCTCGACTCCAATATCCCCGGCTCCAGCTCGGCGTCTACCGTCGGGATGCTCGGGGTGCGGTTGCAGAATTGATTTTTCTTATCCCTCCCCCTTGTGGGGTCGAGACGAGCGCAGCTCGCTCTTGGGTGGCCGGCCGAAGGCCGGTCGGGTGGGGGTGTTTCAGCGCACTCAGAATGCTATTCATCACCCCGGCGAGATTGGCGTCAATCTCCGAATTCCAGAACCGAAGAACTCTAAAGCCTTGCGACTGCAGAAAGGCGTCGCGAACCTGATCGGATCGAGCGCCCTCCAGCATTCCGTGCTGGCCTCCATCTGCTTCGATAATGAGTTGGGCTCGGAACGAAACGAAGTCGGCGATGTACTGGCCGATAGGTGCCTGTCGTCGAAAATGAAAGTCGAGTGCTTTCAATTCGCGCAGCTTCACCCACAGTTTGACTTCCTGCGGCGTGAGACGTTTACGAAGTGCGCGAGCGTTTTCGTTTGCCAAGCGACCCCCACCCGATCTGCCACAAAAATCTCGTTTGCGGAAGCAGCCCCCCACCCGACCGGCCGTCGGCCGGCCACCCAAGAGCGAGCTTCGCTCGTCTCGACCCCACAAGGGGGAGGGATGAAAGGATTCGCGGCTGGTCTTCGGTATGTAAAGAGTCACCTCGGCAGGTTCGTCGTCCCCATCAAAAACTGATCGATGGCGCGGGCGCAGAGGCGGCCCTCGCGGATCGCCCAGACGACGAGCGACTGGCCGCGGCGCATGTCGCCGGCTGAAAACACCTTTGGCAGCGAGGTCTGATAATCTGATGTGTTGGCGCGCACATTGCCGCGCGGGTCGAGATCGACGCCGAGCGTCTTCAACAGGCCCTCATGCACCGGGTGCACAAATCCCATCGCCAGCAGCACCAGCTGCGCGTCGAGGTCGAATTCTGATCCCGCGACCGGCTTGAACTTGTCGTCGACCTCTACGCAATGCAGCTTTGCGACCTTGCCGTTTTCGCCTGAAAACCGCTGCGTCAAAACCGCGTATTCGCGCTTGGCGCCTTCGGCCTGGCTTGAGGAGGTCCGCATCTTCAGGGGCCAGTTTGGCCAGGTCAGGCCCTTGTTCTCATGCTCGGGTGGCGCCGGCATGATCTCGAGCTGCGTCACCGACTTGGCGCCTTGCCGGAATGAAGTGCCGATGCAGTCCGATCCGGTGTCGCCGCCGCCGATCACCACCACATGCTTGCCGCCGGCGAGAATATCAGTCGCGCCGCCGAGCGGCTCGTTGCCGACGCGGCGATTTTGTTGCGGCAGGAAATCCATCGCAAAGTGGATGCCTGCGAGATCGCGGCCGGGGATCGGCAGGTCGCGCGCGGCCTCCGCGCCGCCGGTCAGCGCCACCGCGTCATATTGCTTGTGCATCTCGCGCGGATCGATCGCGTCAGGCGATGTGCCGCCGACCGGCGCGCCGTAGTGGAAGGTGACGCCCTCGGCTTCCATCTGCGCCACGCGGCGGTCGATGACGTGCTTCTCCATCTTGAAATCGGGAATGCCGTAGCGCAGCAGCCCGCCGGCCTTGGCCCAGCGCTCGAACAGATGCACGTCGTGGCCGGCGCGCGCGAGCTGCTGCGCGCAGGCCATGCCTGCCGGCCCGGAACCGACCACCGCGACCTTCTTGCCGGTTTTCGTCGTCGGGATTTCCGGCTTGACCCAGCCATT
>JBGQCE010000616.1:0-2438 GCA_041495185.1 Bradyrhizobium sp. | reverse complement strand
TGTCGGTTCGGTCGCCGGCTTCCTGCCGGGGCCCGGGATGGCGGTGTATTATGCGTCCAAGGCCTATGTGCTGTCGTTCTCGGAAGCGCTGCGCGGGGAGCTGGCGCCTCGCGGCGTGCGCGTGACCGCGCTATGTCCCGGTCCGGTGCCGTCGGAATTTCAGGCGCGGGCGGGGTTTCTGCCTGGGCTTGATTCCGCGATCCTGAATGTCAGCGCATCCGATGTCGCGCAGGCGGGGTATCGTGGGCTGATGGCCAACAAGCGGGCCGTGCTGCCCGGCCTCGGCATCAAAATTGTGCCGTTTCTGCTCCGGCTGTTTCCGCGCGGGTTTGTCCTGGCGGCGGTCGGCCGTCTTCAGCTTCGGAAGCGCTGACGAGGCGCCAGGAGCCTGTTTTGGCCCGCCATTTGCTTTCCAACCGGCATGAACTCACACGAAATTAACAACTGCCTGGATATGATTTTGACCTGGTAGCAAACAAGAAAAGTCGATGTCGTTTCAGTCGGGCAAAATCAACGCCGAAACGGTGCTGCGCTTCCCGGGCGCATCCGCAGCTCCGGCCGCGCCTTCAGCCGCCACATCTCTGTTGCCGGTGCTGATCGTCCTGCACCAGGAAACCTCAACGCCGGGCCGCGTCGGCAATGCGTTGCGGGCGCTCGGAAAACAGCTCGATATCCGCCGTCCTCGCTTTGGCGACCCGCTGCCGGAAACGCTGGACGGCCATGCCGGTGCGGTCATTTTCGGCGGCCCGATGAGCGCAAACGATCCGGATGATTTCGTTCGCCGGGAGATCGACTGGATTGCCGTGCCGCTCCGGGAGCAGCGGCCGTTTCTGGGGATTTGCCTGGGCGCGCAGATGCTCGCCATGCAGCTCGGCGCGCGGGTTGCGCCGCATCCGGAAGGCCGTGCGGAAGTCGGATATTATCCGATCCGTCCCACGCCTGCGGGGCTCGCGATCTGCCCGAACTGGCCGGATCACGTCTACCATTGGCATCGTGAAGGTTTTGAGCTTCCCGATGGCGCCGAATTGCTGGCGGCGGGAGGCGACTTCCCGATCCAGGCGTTCCGGTCGGGCAACGCGTTCGGCTTCCAGTTTCACCCCGACGTAACCTACGCGATGATGCATCGCTGGACCACGCGCGGCTGCGAGCGTCTCGAAATGCCGGGCGCGCGTCCGCGCCATCACCACTTCGCCGATCGCGCGGTGCACGACGTGACCGAGCGCGCCTGGCTGAAGGAATTTCTCGACGGTTGGCTGGCTCGCGTGCCGATGTCGGTGATGTCGGAAGCCGCGGAATAACGAACGTCGCGTCTCTGCGGCGTCCCTGAAGGCCTTTTCAAATCTGCAGATGTGATAGTGTCGGCCCAACGAGCTTGCGGCTAGCCAATCAGCAAGCAAAGGGAGGCGACATGACTGGCGACGAATTCGCGCAGCTGTTGAGCGATTTCACGCTGTCAGCGGAATCCGGAGACGGCGCGCGCTTCGCGCGCCATTTCACCGAGGACGCCATTTACTACGACTACATCTACGGCGCGCATAAAGGCCGTACCGACATCGCGCATATGATGCAGGACCTGTTTCACCGCGACGCGGCGGATTATCGCTGGGAAATGTTCGATTCCGTTTTCGACGGCGTAATGGGATATGCCTGGTCGCTGTCGAGCTTCACCTCGAAAATCCCGCAATTCGAGGGAAAGCCGGTGGTGATCGACGGCATGAGCCGCTTCATCGTGCGCGACGGCCTGATCGCCGAATACCGTGAGTCCGTCAACGGCGGCGTCGCGATGGCGCAGCTCGGCGTCGAGTCCGGCCGCATGACCAAAGTGTTCAAGCGCTGGACCGGATGGCTCAAGGAGCGACCGGAAACGGTGGACTATCTGGCGCGGACAAGAGGTTCGCGCGCGACGGCCCGCCGCCTGAAAGTCTGAAATCAACAACAACGCGTTGTCGCTGATGACAGCGTGCACAGGGAGATCGACGTGACTTACCAGCATATTCTCTACGACGTGAGCGAGAAGATCGCGACGATTACGTTGAACCGGCCCGACCGCATGAACGCATGGACGCCGATCATGGAGCGCGATGTCCGCCACGCCATGGAGGCCGCGGCAGCCGATGACAATGTCCGCGTCATCGTGCTCACCGGCGCGGGGCGCGCGTTCTGCGCCGGCGCCGACATGGATGCGCTGAAAGGGCTCGATCCCGACGATATCAGGCGCGCCCAGAACTTGCCGGCGTTCGACATGAACCGCAGGCCAGACTGGCAGGCGCGCTACGCCTATTATCCGTCGATCCCGAAACCCGTCATCGGCATGCTGAATGGCGCCACCGCCGGCATCGGGCTCGTGCATGCGCTGTATTGCGACCTGCGCTTCGCCGCCGACAACACGGTTTTCACGACTGCCTTCTCGCGCCGCGGGCTGATCGCCGAGCACGGCA
>JBGQCE010000615.1:0-2451 GCA_041495185.1 Bradyrhizobium sp. | reverse complement strand
CTTGTACTTGCCGCTGATCATTTTCTGGAACGCTGCGACCGGGCATCCGCAGGTCAGCGCCGATTTTGCGTTCGCCATGGCACGATCTCCAGCATGTTTCTCGCCCGCGGCAGGATACGAGCACGCGCAGCAAAGTCCATAGTATCATTTTTGTCCATACTTGCGTAATCGCTCCTGCCAGCGCCAGATTACGGTTGGGAAGACAAACAGGGTGCTGCCCGAGCCGTTATCGCCGGCGTCGTCCACGAAGGAGCAACCGATGAAGCATTTCATGATCAAATATCAGTTCGCCAGCGGCACCACGGAGGAATGGCATCGGGAAATCGGCCGGTTCATTTCGGCGCTGAACAACGATCCCGAACTGAAAGGAAAAATCATCTACCGCTGCATGAAGAACCGCGACGATTCCAGCTATTATCATCTCGCCGCGGCCGCCGACGAACAGGCCATCAAGACCCTGCAGCAACGCGATTTCTTCAAGCACTATACGGAGAAGACCCGGCAGGTCGCCGGCGGCGACGTCGTGGTCACGCCCATCGAGCTGATCGCCGAGACCGCCTTTATTTCATAAGGCCCGCGGCGGTGAGCGCGCGGGTGATAGCAGCTCCGACGTCGATCCCACGGCGCCGCGGTTCTCGCGGCGGCTCGGGGGGGCGTTTGAGTGTCGTCAGCGGCCACAGCACTTTGGTGAGATCCGGCATCGGCACGGGTATCGTAGGGACCATCGGAATGATCTTCGCCGCGTCCTTTGAAACTGTTGCCGAAGCCGCCGTTGCAGCTTCCCTGGACTGACGAATCCACTGAGTCAGGCCGAAGAAATTTGCAATGTGATACGACGAGGAGATTCCCGCCTCGATCAGGAACGCGCCCTGCGCGCCGTATCGCTCATCATCATCATCGACGGTGCCGAGCGGGGTACCATGGGCCATGTCGGTGATGGTGTAGGATTCGACAACGGTTTCGCCATCCGCATTCCACCAGATCTGGCGCGGATAGCCGTCGACGGTCCCCTCCGACATCGGCGCCGAAGGCAGATCATGCAGGTCAAGCCACTGCTTGACGATTTCATTGGCGTTGGCGGGATTGACCGTGCGATCGGCGCTGCCGTGCCACACCGAGAGTTTCGGCCAGGGGCCTTTGTGATTTGAAGCATTGCGCACCAGATCACCGAGTTCGCCGGCCGGGCGGGATGGCGACTGGAACATGCCATTCAGCGCTTCCCGCACATTGTTCGCAACGCCGAACGGCAAGCCCGCGATCACAGCGCCGCCTGCGAAGACTTCGGGATAGGTCGCAAGCATGACCGTCGTCATGGCGCCGCCGGCGGAAAGCCCGGTGACGAAGATGCGACGCTCATTGATTTTGTGATCGCCGACCATGCGCGCGATCATCTGCCGGATCGAACAGGCTTCGCCGCGCTCGCGCGCGGTGTCTTCCGGATTGAACCAGTTGAAGCACGCATTGCCGTTGTTCGACGGCTGCTGCTCGGGCATCAGCAACGCGAAGCCATAGCGTTTCGCCAGCGTCGACCATCCGGCGCCCAGATCGTAGCCGGCGGCGGTCTGACCGCATCCGTGCAGGACGACAACAAGGGCCCGCGGTTCCTGAAGGCTGCCTGGAACAAAAGACAGCATCTTGATACCGCCCGGATTGGACCCGAATCCGACGGTTTCAACAAGGGGGCTGCGCAAACCCGGCCTCAGGTTTCGCCCGTATCCCTCCAACCCATTGATACCGCTTAGTTTTGGCAGGCGTCGCAGGAAGTCGACATTCTTGGCGAGGGACACCGGCAGCTCCTTGGCGAGAGACTTCTAACCCCACCAAGACCAGATAGTTGCTGCACTGCAAAATAAAAAGACCGTGCGCTGTCAGTCCCCAGAATTATGGGGCAGACCCGTTATTTTGTTCCCGCGGCTGGCTTCAGGCGGCCGCAGCGCGCATCCATCACAGAAATATGACTCTGGCGACGATCAACAGCGCAAACGGCATCCCGGTCTGGATGTATGGAACCGGATGACGCGGTTTTCGCAGCGGCGCTCACCGGTCACTCGCGGCGCTCAAGCACGATCATCATACGAAACGCAATTTGCGGACAAACCGCTTCCGGTACTTTCTGCTCGAAAGCCAGCATCGAACGAACCAGCGCCGCGGGCATCAGCGACCAGCTCTGAAATCCCCCGCTCAACGGATAGGCAAACAGGCTTAGCCACTTCACACTTCGGACGCGCAGCAAGGGAATCACTTTCTCTATTCGTCCGCGCGCGGCCGGTGTCGCGAACAAAAGCGTTGGGATGGCTTGATTGGCATCGAACGGATCCCGATCGGGGTTGATAGCCACGTCCGCAAACGGGTCGACGTCCATATGCACCGGCTCATCGTGAAAATAATCGTAAAATCTGCGCGCGAGGGCGGTCATCGCTGGGTTGGGATCCTCCGCTCCAGGTCGATCGG
>JBGQCE010000614.1:0-2452 GCA_041495185.1 Bradyrhizobium sp. | reverse complement strand
TTGTGCAGAAGCCGGAACGCCGAGTGATTGGCAAAATCCTCGAACTGGATCAGCACGCCGGGGAAAGTCTCGCGCGCAGCGGTGATGAATTCGTCCACCAGTTCGTCGTAAGCGTCGCCGCTCAGGCGTTTCTGGCGCATGCCGATATAATAGGGATCGTTCAGAAAATCTTCGTTATTGGTGCCGACATCCAGCATCACCGGCAGGCAGTGCTCCGGGTGTATGCCGGCACAGGCGGAATAAAGCGACAGCTTCCCGACGGGAATGCCCATGCCATGGGCGCCGAGATCGCCAAGGCCCAGGATGCGTTCACCGTCGGTGACGACGATAAGCTTTGCCGGATAAGGCCAGTTGCCCAGCAGTTCGGCGATGCGCCCGCGATCGTTGGCTCCGATGAACATGCCGCGCGGCCGCTGGAAGATGAGGCCGAAGCGCTGGCAGGCGAGGCCCACCGTCGGCGTGTAGATAAGCGGCTGGATTTCATCGATGTTGTCGCACACGACTCGGAAGAACAGCGCCTCGTTGCGGTCGTGCAGTGAGTTGAGTGCGATGTATTTTTCCAGATCACTGGGCAGGCTGCGCAGGTTGGTCAGCACACGCTCGACCTGCTCCTGCATTGAAAGCACGTGGGCGGGCAAGAACCCGCGCAATCCCAGCTCGTCGCGCTCCTGTTCGGTGAAAGCGGTACCCTTGTTAAGCAGCGGATCGCGCAACAGCGCCATGCCGCGCGGCGGCGGATCGGAAGGCGGTGAGCTGGGCTTTGCCCGGGCTGGCACGTTCATCGTATTCCCTCCAAAGCCGGTTGATTGATTTGTTCGCACCGTCCGCCGTCGCGGGGCAAAAGACGTTGATCAGCATCAAGAACCAGGGAAGGCGCTTCCTGACTGCGCGCGCACCGGATCATCGAATGCGCGGGCGACTTCCGATATTGCCCCAAGACGGACAAGCCGCCTGTGTGTTCTCTCAGTTCAGATTTTGACAAGTGCCCACTCCTTCACACGATCCGTGACGTCTCGCTACCCCAGTAACGGTCGCGCAACAGCCGCTTGTAGAGCTTTCCGGTTGGCAGCCGCGGCAATTCCTTTTCGAAGTCGATCGAGCGCGGCACCTTCTGCCGCGACAGCGATTGGCTACAGAATGCGATCAGCTCCTGCGCAAGATCTTCCCCCGGCAGAATTCCCGGCATCGGTTGCACGACGGCTTTTACTTCCTCGCCGAGATCGGCATTGGGAACGCCGAACACGGCGGCGTCCGCGATCTTGGGATGGGTGATCAGGAGGTTCTCGCATTCCTGCGGATAGATATTCACCCCTCCGCAGATGATCATGAAGCTCGCGCGATCGGTGAGATAGAGATAGCCGTCGTTGTCGACATAGCCGACGTCGCCGACCGTGCTCATGCTGCCGTCAGGCGAACGCGCCTCCTTCGTCTTGTTCGGATCGTTGAAATACTCAAACGGCGTGGCGGTCTTGAACCAGACGGTGCCCGGCGTGCCCATCGGGCAGGGCTGCATATTTTCATCGAGGATGTGAAGGTCGCCGAGCAGGACTCGGCCTACGCTTCCCCGGTGAGCAAGCCATTCCTCGCTGTTGCACGCGGTAAAGCCGAGGCCTTCGGTGGCGCCGTAATATTCGTGGATGATCGGTCCCCACCATTTGATCATGTCTTCCTTCACCGTCGGCGGACAGGGCGCTGCGGCGTGGATCGCGATCTCGAGGGATGACAGGTCGTGACGCCGGCGCGCGGCCTCCGGCAGCTTCAGCATGCGCGAGAACATCGTCGGCACCAGCTGGCTGTGGGTCACGCCCCATTTCTCGATCAGCTCGAGGTAGCGCTCCGGATCGAAGTGTTCCATGATGATGGCGGTTCCCCCACTGCGGATCGTGAGATTGACCGCGGCCTGCGGCGCCGAATGATAAAGCGGCGCTGGCGACAGATAGATCATGCCTTCGCGGTAGTGCCAGAGTTTTTGCAGGAAATCGAAGATGGGCAGCTGTTGGGTCGGCGGCTGGACGGGAATCGGCCGCAGAATGCCCTTCGGCCTTCCAGTGGTGCCCGACGAATAAAGCATCGCGGTGCCGATGCATTCGTCCGATATCGGCGTTTTCGGGAGCCCGCTCGTTGCGTCCTTCAGGCCGACGATGCGATCGCTTTCGCCCGCACCATCGGCAACGATGCAGAGTTCGATCTTGGGGCATTCCTTGAGCGCCTCGCGCGCAATGTCGAGTTTGGCAACCGACGTGATGAGGACGCGGGAATCGCTGTTGGTAAGGATGTAGGCGAGCTCGCTCGCCGTCAGGTACGAATTCACGCAAGTGTAATATAATCCGGACCGCTCGCCGGCGCCGCAGGCCTCCAGGTAGCGGCTGTTGTTCTCCATGAAGATCGCATAGTGGTCGAGCCGTTTGAGACCGAGATTGCGCAGCAGATGCGCCAGGCGATTGCTGCGCGC
>JBGQCE010000613.1:0-2460 GCA_041495185.1 Bradyrhizobium sp. | reverse complement strand
GCCCTTGCCCATGCCGCGCGCGCGCGCCTGAACGCGCAGGTGATCGCGGTCACAGGTTCGGTCGGCAAGACCTCTACCAAAGAGGCGTTGCGGCGCGTGTTGGGTGCGCAGGGCGAGACCCACGCCTCGGCAGCCTCCTTCAACAATCAATGGGGCGTGCCGCTGTCGCTGGCGCGCTGCCCGGCGACCGTGCGTTTTGCGGTCTTCGAGATCGGCATGAATCACCCAGGCGAAATCGACCGGCTGGTCAGGGTGGTGCGACCCCATGTGGCCATCATCACGACCATCGAGCCGGTGCATCTGGAGTTCTTTGCCGGCATCGAGGCGATTGCCGACGCCAAGGCGGAAATCTTTGCAGGGCTGGAGCCCGGCGGCACTGTCGTGCTCAACCGCGACAATTCGCAGTTCGCGCGGCTGCAGCGAAGCGCCAAAAAACTCGGCATCTCCCGTATCGTCTCGTTCGGCGCTGACAAGAAATCCGACGCGCGGCTGATCGAAGTGTCGCTGCACCCGGCCTGTTCGGCCGTTCATGCCAATATCCTCGGTCATGACGTGACGTACAAACTCGGCATGCCCGGCCGTCACATGGCGATGAATTCGCTGGCGGTGCTGGCTGCGGCATCGCTCGCGGGCGCCGATCTGGCGCTGGCGGCGCTTTCGCTGTCGCAGATCGAACCGGCGGCGGGCCGCGGTGTGCGGCGCACCTTGGAAGTCGCCAACGGCGAAGCGACACTGATCGATGAGAGCTATAACGCCAATCCGGCGTCGATGGCGGCGGCGCTGAGCGTGCTCGGCCAGGCCGCGGTCGGCCCGCATGGCCGTCGCATAGCGGTGCTCGGCGATATGCTCGAACTCGGTCCAACCAGCCCGGCGCTGCACCGCGGTCTGAATGAAGCCATCAAGACCAACCACATCGATCTGGTGTATTGTTGTGGGCCGCTGATGCGTAACTTGTGGGATGCTCTTTCCACGGGTAAACGGGGCGGCTATGCCGACAGCTCGGCGGGTCTCGAAGCACAGGCGGTTGCCGCGATTCGCGCCGGCGATACGATCATGATCAAGGGATCGCTCGGCTCTAGGATGAAAACGATTGTGAATGCGCTCGAAAAGCGCTTTCCCGGCAAGACGGCGCATGACGAAGCCGCGGTATAAGGCGATTTTAAAATGTTTTACTGGCTGATTGAGCTTTCCAACACGGTTCCCGGTTTCGGGATATTTCGCACGTTTCTGAACGTGTTCCGCTACATCACCTTCCGCACCGGCGGGGCGATGGTGACCGGAGCGCTGTTCGTTTTCCTGTTCGGTCCCTGGATCATCGATCATCTGCGGCTGCGCCAGGGCAAGGGCCAGCCGATCCGCACCGACGGCCCGCAATCGCATCTCGTCACCAAGAAGGGCACGCCGACGATGGGCGGGCTGATGATCCTTTCCGGCCTGGTGGTCGCGACGCTGCTGTGGGCCAATCCGCTCAATCCCTATGTCTGGATCGTGCTCGCAGTGACACTCGGCTTCGGCTTCGTCGGCTTCTACGACGATTATCTGAAAGTGACCCAGCAGACCCATAGCGGCTTCGCCGGCCGCATCCGGCTCTTGATAGAAGGGCTGATCGCGCTCGCCGCGTGCTACGCGCTTACCCGGCTCGGGCGCGACCCGTTCTCGACTTCGCTGGTGATTCCGTTTTTCAAGGATGTGGTGCTGAATTTCGGCTGGTTCTTCGTGCTGTTCGGTGCGTTCATCATGGTCGGCGCCGGCAACGCGGTGAACCTGACCGACGGTCTCGACGGGCTCGCCATCGTGCCTGTCATGATCGCGGCGGCAAGCTTCGCCTTGATCGCCTACCTCGCGGGCAACGCGGTGTTCTCGGACTATTTGCAGATCAACTACGTCCCCGGCACCGGCGAACTCGCGGTGCTATGCGGGGCGGTGCTTGGCGCAGGACTGGGATTTCTGTGGTTCAACGCGCCGCCGGCGTCGATCTTCATGGGCGATACCGGCTCGCTCGCGCTCGGCGGCATGCTCGGCTCGATCGCGGTCGCGGTCAAACATGAGATTGTGCTTGCCGTGATCGGTGGACTGTTCGTGCTGGAAGCGGTCTCGGTGATCGTGCAGGTGGTGTCATTCAAGCTCACCGGCAAGCGCGTGTTCCGGATGGCGCCGCTGCATCATCATTTCGAGCAGAAGGGCTGGACCGAACCGCAGATCGTGATCCGGTTCTGGATCATTTCGGTAATGCTGGCGCTGGCAGGCCTCTCCACGCTGAAGCTGCGGTGAGTGTGTTGCATACTCTCCGTCGTCATTCCGGAGGCCGCGAAGCGGCAATCCGGAATCTCGAGATTCCGGGTTCGTGCGGAGCCTGTCATCGGGCGGCGCAGAGCGCCGACCCGTTGGCACGCCCCGGAATGACAGGGACAAAATCATGATTCCCGTCACCTCCTTTGCGGGGAAGACGGTTGCGGTGTT
>JBGQCE010000612.1:0-2474 GCA_041495185.1 Bradyrhizobium sp. | reverse complement strand
TCGCTGCGACACCGGCCGCAGCAGTTCGGCCATATCTTTTCCGGCGATCACTATGCCGCGGGCTATTACAGCTACATGTGGTCCGAGGTGATGGATGCCGACGCGTTCGGCGCCTTCGAGGAGGCCGGCAACATCTTCGACCCCTCGGTCGCCAAGCGCCTGCACGACGACATTTATTCATCGGGCGGCTCGCGCGACCCGGAAGACGCCTATGTCGCCTTCCGCGGCCGTGAGCCGGAGCCCGACGCGCTGCTGCGCCGCCGCGGCCTTTTGGAAACGCCGGAGGCAGCCTGAGGTGATTATCGTGATGTGCCGGTTACTGGGTTTACTGCTGTTTATCGGCGGCATCGTGCTCGGCGCCAACACCGCGCAGGCGCATCCGCATGTCTGGATCACCGCGTCAAGCGAGCTGATCTACGCCCCCGACGGCTCGATATCAGGCGTGCGCCACGCCTGGACCTTCGACGACATGTTCTCGACCTATGCGTTGCAGGGCATCGAGGCCAAGACCAAGGGCGTCTACAGCCGCGAGGAACTCGCCTCGCTGGCGCAGACCAATGTCGACTCGCTCAAGGAATTCGCCTTCTTCACCTTCGCCAAAGCCGACGGCAAGAAGGAGAAATTCCAGGAGCCTGTCGACTATTTCCTCGAATACAAGGATGAGGCGCTGACGCTGCATTTTACCTTGCCGCTGAAGACCCCGGTGAAACCGAAGCAGCTGGCGCTGGAAGTGTTCGATCCGTCGTTTTTCATCGACTTCAAGCTGGCCGACGAGGACCCGATCAAGATGGTCGGGGCGCCCGCCGCCTGTCAGATGAAATTCCAGCGGCCGAATGACGGTAGCGCCAATGCTCAAAGGCTCAACGAGCAGAATTTCATGAGCGGCGACAATTCGAATTACGGTGCGATGTTCGCCAACAAGATCATGGTGGAGTGCCCGTGAGGCCGAAATCGCGCTCGCACTTTGCGCGCGGCCTGGCGATCGGCGTTGCTGCCTTGGTCGTCATTCTGGCGTTCGACAGCGCCGTGCACGTTCTGATGGCGCAGACGCCGTTCGGCGGTCCGCGCCCGAATGGCGCCGAGCCGCAGATGGGCGGCATCGTCGGATGGCTGCTGTCGAAGCAATCGGAATTCTACCGCGAGATGTCCTCGGCGATTCGCGCCGCGAAGTCCGACGGGTCAGCGGTCTGGACGCTGCTCGCGATCTCCTTTGCTTACGGGATCTTTCACGCCGCCGGCCCCGGCCACGGCAAGGCGGTGATTTCGTCCTATCTGGTTGCCAACCAGGAGACCGCGCGGCGCGGCATCGTGCTGTCGTTTGCGTCGGCGCTGATGCAGTCGCTGGTTGCAGTCGTGATCGTTGCGGTTTGCGCCTGGCTGCTGAATGCCACCGCCAAAACCATGTGCGGCGCCGAGAAGGCGGTCGAGATCGCAAGCTACGCCCTGATTGCGGCGTTCGGCGCCCGGCTGGTCTGGACCAAGGGCGGCGGGTTCATTCGCGCGCTGCAGGCGCAGCATCTGGCGCCCGCGCTGGCGGTGGCTGCGCATTATCACGATCATGATCACGGCCACAGCCACCACCATCATGATGACCATCACAGCGATGATCACGTCCATGACGAGCATTGCGGGCACTCCCACGGGCCGACGCCAGCCGAACTCGCCGGTCCCGGCGGCTGGCGGCGCGGATTTGGCGCGATCTTCGCCGTCGGCGTCAGGCCCTGTTCCGGCGCGATCCTGGTTCTGGTGTTCGCGCTGGCGCAAGGGTTGTTCTGGGCCGGCATCGTCGCGACCTTCGTGATGGGGCTCGGCACCGCGATCACGGTTGCGACCATCGCCGTCATCGCGGTGTCCGCGAAGGATCTGGCGCGGCGCCTGAGCGGTGCCAGCGAGGGCGGCGGCGAGCTGGTGATGCGCGGCATCGAATTCGGCGCGGCCGGGCTGGTGCTGCTGTTCGGCCTTGGCCTGCTGTTCGGCTACCTCGCCGCCGAGCGCGTGACGTGCCTCTAGGCGGACGGATCATCTCCCCCACGAACTGCGTCGACCGCCCGCAAACTCGCGCGGGCGTCCTGGTGGCTGATTTCAGATGCCTTGTGTGCGGAGCGCTGGATTCGCCGCCGCTCCGCAATGCTGTCGCTGATCGCCCTAGCTGCATCGCCGTACTGGTCGATGAAGCAAAGCCTCGCTTGCCGATGTCTTGCGCCGTCAAGGACGGGAGCCATATGGTTTTGCCCGTCCCGTCTGCCTGCGGTCCCAATCGGAAATGACGACACGCAGCCCGCTGGAGGTGTAACTGCCGAGTTTCACCTTGAAATTGCCGCACGGAGCACGGGCCAAATATGCTACTGGTGGTGGTGAGGTTGAAGCGGGGGGGGGAAGCAAATGTGCCAGCAATGGTTCTCGATCGGCGGTCTGCTGCTCGACGTGGTCGGCTTTCTTATGATCGCTCGAGAATGGCACTGGGCGATCAATCT
>JBGQCE010000611.1:0-2494 GCA_041495185.1 Bradyrhizobium sp. | reverse complement strand
TTTCGATCCCTCAAAAGTCCACGAGAGCATCGAAACCATCATCCCTGATCTCGCCGAAAGCTGGTCCTGGGACAAAACCAATACCAGACTGACGTTCAAGTTGAGGCAGGGCGTGAAATGGCATGACGGCAAGCCATTCACCGCCAGGGACGTGCAATGCACCTGGCGGATGATCATCGGCAAGAGCGACGTTCAGGATTTTCACAGGAACCCGCGCCGAATTTGGTACACGAAACTGCAGGACGTCAGCATCAATGGCGATTACGAGGCCACCTTCGAGCTGAGCGAGCCGCAACCCAGCCTGCCGGTGCTGCTCGCGAGTGCTTTTTCGGCCGTCTATCCGTGCCACGTTCCGCAGCAGATCATGCGCACCAGGCCGATCGGCACCGGGCCGTTCAAACTCGTCGAATTCAAGCGTGCCGACTCCATCCGTCTCATGCGCAATCCCGATTACTGGAAGAAGGACCGTCCGTATCTCGATGAGATCACCTTCAGGATGATCGACAGCCGCGCGACGCGAATGCTCGCTTTTGCGACCGGCGAATTCGATATCACCTTTCCCTCTGATGTCAGCGTTCCCCTGATGAAAGATATGAAGGCACGCGCGCCGAACGCGATCTGCGAGACGATACCCACGGGAACGCAGGTCAACCTGATGGTGAATCGCGTCAACCCGCCGTTCGACAATCCGGACATTCGCAAGGCAATGTCGCTTGCGATCGATCGCAAGGCTTTCAATACCATTCTGATGGAAGGGCAGGCGCTGATGGGCGGGGCCATGCTGCCGAAGCCGGTGGGCGAATGGGGGATGCCGCCGGAAATGGTATCGTCGCTGACGGGATATGGCCCCGATACCGAAAGGAACATCGCAGAGGCGCAAGCGATCATGCAGAAGCTCGGCTACAGCGATGACAAGCCGCTGCAGATCAAGATTCAGACGAGAAACCTTCCGACCTATCGCGATCCCGCGGTGATCCTCACCGATCAGCTCAAGAAGATCTATATCGTCGGCGAACTGGATATTCTCGACACGCCGCGATGGTACGCCAAACTCGCGAAGAAGGATTACACGATCGGGTTGAACGTGACCGGCGTCAGCGTCGACGATCCCGACGGCAACATCGTCGAGAACTATTCCTGCAAATCGGAGCGCAACTATACGCAGTACTGCAATGCGGAAGTGGACAAGAGGCTCGCGGCGCAATCGAGCGAGCTGGACAAGGAGAAGCGCAAGAGAATCGTCTGGGATATCGAGCGTCTTCTGGTCGATGACGCGGCTCGTCCGATCATCATGGCCGGCGTGGCGGGCAATTGCTGGCAACCCTACGTCAGGAATTTCAAGCCGCACGACAACAGCCAGTACAACAACCTGCGATTCGAGGGAGTCTGGCTGGACAAGTAGACAGGCCTCCTCATGGTGAGGAGCGTGTCTTCGCGCGTCTCGAACCATAAGAGCAACGCGCCTCACCCTTCGAGACGCGGGCTAAACAGCCGCTCCTCCAGCGATAACGGCGAAGCCGTTACGCAGGGGATGAGGGAGAGTTGGGAATGGCGCAGGAATTTACGACTGCGATTGTGACTGGCCGTACCGTCCGGCCTGCTCGACCCTGACTGCCACCGACAGGGTTTCCATGCCGCCGCCATAGCGGGTGCCGCGCACCGGCGCCGCGCCGAGATAATCCAGCCCAATGGCGACGCGGGCATGGGCATCAGTGGTGCAGATGCCGTTGGCCGGATCGAACCCGACCCAGCCGAGATCAGGCACGAACGCCTCCGCCCAGGCATGGCCGGCCTGCTGGTTGACCATCCCGTCCGAGCGCAGAAAATGCCCGGCGACGAAGCGCGCCGGCACACCGCCCGAGCGCGCGCAGGCGATGAAGATATGCGCGTAGTCCTGGCACACGCCGCGCTTCAAGCCGAAGGCTTCCACCGCCGAAGTGCCGCTGTTGGTGGGATCTTCGTCGAAGGTCATGTGCTCGTTGATCTGCATCATCAGCGCATGCAGAAATCCGAGCACGTCGTCTTCCGATTCCGAGCGCAGCTCGCGCGCAAAGGTCGCCATCGCCGGA
The DNA here is from genome assembly GCA_041495185.1 of Bradyrhizobium sp. Lineage (GTDB taxonomy): Bacteria > Pseudomonadota > Alphaproteobacteria > Rhizobiales > Xanthobacteraceae > Bradyrhizobium. Next base: position 425 of record JBGQCE010000611.1, on the reverse strand, counting down.
TTGACTTCGGTCAGCGACGTCGAGCGCAGGAACAGGCTCGGCGGAAAGCGCTCGTCGGTGCCCCTGAGCACGCCGCCGGTGTCGTGGGTCTCGATCAGGCCCTCGACATTGATGGTGAGATCGGCGATCGGCCCGTAGGTCAAAACATGCGTGACATTGCCGAACGCATCCTGATGCACATCGAGCCGTGAATCCGTGGAGACGTCGATCTGCCATTCGGCGACGTATTGCCCGTCATGGCTGCCGGGCGTCATGCGCAGGATTTGAATGACGCCGGTGGCCGGCGGTTCGTAGCGATAGCTGGTGGTATGGGCAATTCGCAGGCGCATGACGTACCAACGCTGGAGTTCAGATTACAGACTTAAAGCAAAAAGACCGTCATGCCCGGGCAAAAGCGCGAAGACGCGCTTCGCGCTTTTGCCCGG
>JBGQCE010000610.1:0-2494 GCA_041495185.1 Bradyrhizobium sp. | reverse complement strand
GTCGGCGGTGCTGCTGCTGTTCGGCGACGTGCTCGCGAAGATCGCCGAATGGCTGTGGCGGGCGGTTTGAAGCCGTCCCTGGCCAACCCGGAATAAGCCGGCGGCGCGGGGGTTAACCCCTTCGAACATCATCGGTTGCCATTGCACCTTGTTATCGCGCCGGGGCAGCAACGCTGCTAAAACTGGCCGCCACAAAAACCAAAAAGCGGGGAATCCCGCGCGGAAGTCATCGTCTCACTGGGAGGACACGAGCCATGGAACTAACACGACGTCACGCACTTGCCGGAGCCGCAGCGATCGCGGTTACGCCGCTATTACCGTCGATGCCTGTGAGGGCGGCCGCCCCGGTGGCGGACAAGCAGGCACCGAGTTTCTATCGCTACAAGGTCGGCGACATCCAGGTCACGGTGGTTTCTGATGGCAGATTTACTTTCCCGCTGGAGGATTCCTTCATCACCAATGCGAAGAAGGAGGAAGTCAACGCCGCGCTCGAGAAGGCGTTTTTGCCGCGCGATGTGTTCACGATCTACTTCGCGCCGCTGGTGATCAATACCGGCGGCAAGCTGGTCGTGATCGATACCGGCACTGGCGCGCTCGCGAACGTCAGCAGCAAGGGCGCGAACGGACAGTTCGCCGCCAACATGGCCGCCGCGGGCTTCGATCCCAAGGCGGTCGACATGGTGGTGATCTCGCATTTCCATGCCGACCACGTGAACGGTTTGCTGACGGCCGACGGCACGCCGGCGTTTCCGAACGCCGAAGTGCTGGTGCCTGCGACCGAGTGGAAATTCTGGATGGACGACGGCGAGATGAGCCGCGCTCCCGCCGGGCGCATGCAGGGCCTGTTCAAGAATAACCGCAACATCTTCGAGGCCGGCCTCAAGAAGAAAGTCACGCCCTATGAGTGGGGCAAGGAAGTCGCGCCGGGTCTGCTCGCGGTCGAATCCGTCGGCCATACGCCCGGCCACACCTCGTACGTGCTGTCGTCGGGTTCGGGCAAAGTGTTCATCCAGTCGGATGTGACCAATAATCCGAATCCGTTTGCGACCAATCCGGGCTGGCATGCGTCCTTCGACCAGGACGGGGATGTGGCCGAGAAGACCCGCCGGCGGGTCTACGACATGGTGGTTGCCGAGAAGCTGCAGGTGCAGGGCTTCCACTATCCGTTCCCCGGGCTCGGCAACGTCGAAAAGGACGGCGGCGGCTACCGGGTGATCCCGGCGCCGTGGAATCCGGCGATCTGACATTTACTCGTCATTCCGGGGCGCGCGTCAGCGCGAACCCGGAATCCAGCAGTTGTAGCGCGAGATTCCCCGATGTGCGATTGCACATCTGAGGTCTGGTCCTTCGGACCATCCCGGAATGACGGCGGTACACCTTGACGCCAAGGGGGCGCGGCCTTATAGCCGCGCCCATGATCGACGCCGCGACCATTGTCATCGCTCGCCGCCGCCGCACCTCAGCGGTAAGGGCGGACGTCTGCGTTTAAGAGATCAGCCCCTGCCGCCGGATCCACTCCGCGGCCTCTCCCTTATTGAAAACGCGGTCTGATCTGGCGGCTCCTACGTCAAGCAGGAGTTTGAAATGTATACGCCTCCGATGTTCAAGCCCGATCGCGCCGCGAGCCTTGCCTTTGCGCAGGCGCGGGGATTCGGCACCGTCTGTGCGTGGGACGGAGCCAAGCCGATCGCGTCCTCGCTGCCGTTTTACCTCGTCTATGCCGATGACGGCACCCCGCACGCCGCGTTTCACCTCGCGCGTCACAATCCGCTGGCGAAGCTTGCGGACGGCAAGACGTCCTGGCTGATGACCGTGAACGGCGCGGACGCCTATATTTCGGCTGACTGGTACGCCTCGCCGGATCAGGTGCCGACCTGGTTTTATCAGGCGGTGCATCTGACGGGTACCGTGCGGATGGTGTCCGACGGCGAACTCGCGCCGCATCTCGACGCGCTCAGCGCCAAATTTGAAAGCTGGCTCGCGCCGAAACCGCCCTGGACGACCTCGAATGTGACGGCCGGACGGCTTGATACGCTGAAAAAAGCAATTGTCGGCCTGGTGATGTCGGTGGACGAGGTCGAAGGCAGCTTCAAGCTCAATCAGCACAAATCCGACGTCGATCACCTGGCTGTTGCGACGGCGCTGGCGCGGCAGCCGGAGGCGGCTGCGCAAGTTCTGGCGAACGAAATGCGAGTGCTGCGGCCGCAACTGTTCGAAGGCCAGACGACACCATTGGATGCCAAGGCGTTTTCGAGCGAAGTGGGTACCGGTTCGCGTAAAGAAAACGCGTCAAACAAGGCGATGCCAGAAGGAACGATGTGATGAGCGCGAAGAAGAAGATCGGCGTCCTCGGCGCATCCGGTTACACCGGCGCCGACGCGGTGCGCCTGCTGGCGCGGCATCCGCAGGTCGAGATATCAGCGTTGACCGCCAATACCCATGCCGGCAAGGCGATGGACGAGGTATTTCCGCATTTCTTCATGCTGGATCTGCC
>JBGQCE010000609.1:0-2498 GCA_041495185.1 Bradyrhizobium sp. | reverse complement strand
CACCAGCTTGACGCGATTGCCGAAGCTGCCGTGATCGGTATTGCCAGCGAGCAGTGGGGCGAAACCGGCATGGCCATTATCGCCGTGAAACCGGGGCACAATATTACCGAGACGGAGATTCATGCGCACTGCCAGGCCAATCTGGCACGCTTCAAACGCCCTCATTTGATAAAATTCGTCGATGCCTTGCCGCGCAACGCCACCGGCAAGATTCACAAGCCGACGTTGCGCAAGACTTTCGATTCGCGCGATGCCGTCGATCCGGCCAAGGCCGTTGTTTCCTAGCTGGCCAGGCACTTCCATTTCCTGCTAACGTCTTCAAGGGACAAAGAAAAGTGGCCTTACCACGATATTTTCTCTATCACTCGTAACGGGAGCTGCGAGACGACGGAATGGATGACGAATTCAGCCAGGAGATTTTGACGAGACTGGACCGAATTGAGCATCGCATTGCGCTGCTCGAGAAGGGCCAAAGTCAGCTCAAAAGTGCCAACGTCATGTCCCGGCACATTCTTCGAAGGCAATGGCTGCGTCCGCCGATGTGGACGTTTGAACAGTATCCGCCCCGCCCGGTTAACCCGGCCGAATTTTCTCCTGCGCCGGCCTTGCCCGCTGACATTCCGCGCATTGCCATCGTCACGCCGAGCTATAATCACGCGAGATTTCTGGACACGACCATCGACAGTGTCCTCGCGCAGAACTATCCGAACCTGCATTATCACGTGCAGGACGGGAAATCGGATGATGGCACGCTCGAACTCCTGAAAAACCGTGGCGAGCGCATCAGCTGGCGCAGCGCGCCGGACAACGGACAATCCCACGCGATCAATCTAGGCTTTACCGGTGTCGATAGCGACATCATGGCATATCTGAACAGCGACGATGCCCTGCTTCCGGGAACGCTGGCCTATGTCGCCAATTTCTTTCTGGCACGGCCGGATGTCGACATCGTCTATGGCCATCGCGTTTTTATCGACAGCGACGGGCTGGAGATAGGCCGCGCAGTTTTCCCGCCGCATGACGGGAAAACGATCAAGTATGCCGACTACATCCCGCAGGAAACCATGTTCTGGCGCCGGCGGGTCTGGCAGACGCTCAAGGCGATCGACGAGAACTTTCACTACGCGCTGGACTGGGATTTCATTTTGCGGGCGCAGGCAGCCGGTTTCAGATTTGCGCGGCTGCCACGGTTCCTCGCCTGCTTCCGTATTCACGACGAGCAGAAGACGGCGGCGACCTATGATGTCGGCATCAAGGAGATGCAGGTGTTACGGCTGCGGTATCTGGGCTTTGCGCCCACTCAAATGGAAATCCGCCGCGCGGTCGCTCCCTATGTCGCACGCCAGTTCATTTTTCACTGGGGTTACAAGTCGGGGTTGCTGAAATACTAGAGCGTTCTCGAGCGAAGCCTGCCCCGGACGCGATCCGGGGTGGATCCCGGTTCGCGCGAAGAAACGCTCCCGAACAAAAGATCAGAACTGAAACGAGAATTGACTATAATTTGCGAGCACTTCATTGACAGGTCCGAGCGCCCTGATCTGGCCCTGCTCAAGCCAGAGCGCCTTCGTGCACCAGCGGCTGCACAGGTCAAGATTGTGCGAAGACAGCACCAATACGCTTGCGCGCTCGACGAATTTCTGGATTCGCAGCTCGGCCTTGGCCATGAAATGCGCGTCGCCGGCCAGGATCCATTCGTCCATCAGCAGAATTTCCGGCTCAAAGCAGGTGGCGACGGCAAAGCCAAGCCGCAGCATCATGCCCGACGAATAGGTCCGCACCGGCATATCGAGATAATCGCCGAGCTCGGTAAATTCGGCGATCTCCGGCAAATGCCCTTCGATGTCTCTCGTGGACAATCCAAGCAACAGGCCGCGGGTGCGAATGTTGTCGTATCCGCTGAGTTCCGGATCGATGCCGAGATTGACATCGAACATCGGCGATATGCGCCCGCGCGTCACCACCGTGCCTTGCGCGGGCTCGTAGATACCCGCGATCACCCGCAGCAAGGTGGTCTTGCCGGCTCCGTTCGAACCGACCAGCGCCAGGCGATCTCCGGTTCTCAGGGACAGCGAGACGTCCCGCAGCGCCTCGACGACAATGCGCTGGTTTGCATCCCGCCCGATCCGCCCGGCCGATCCGCGGAACAGTACGCGCTTTTTCAGCGAGCGCGAACTGCCCTGGTAGACCGGAAACGAAACCGCGACCGTATCCAGGATGACGCGGTCTTCGCGGTCTCCGACGCATGCATCAGGCTTCATGATCTCATAACCAATAGGCTATCCGCGCCCGGTATCGGGAAAACAATAGTACCGTTACGACCAGATTGAGCGCGGTGATCAAGACCACCACCCAAACTGTTTCGATCGACGGCAGGCTGCCGAGCAATGGTCCGCGGACAATTTCGATCAAATGAAAGAATGGATTGCAGTATGCAAGATAGATTCGGGGCCCGAGCAGGTCGGGGGTCCAGAGAATGGGCGTAATGAGAAAAGTGATCT
>JBGQCE010000608.1:0-2499 GCA_041495185.1 Bradyrhizobium sp. | reverse complement strand
CCGGTTTCCCGAAACTGCGCGTGCTTGATTCCACCGATCCCGCGCAAGTACGTGCGATGGAGGCCAAGGTCGATCTAGCAAAAACCCTGTTCATCGTCTCCAGCAAATCCGGCGGCACCACCGAGCCGAACGCGATGAAGAATTATTTCTTCGCGCAGGTATCCAGGGCTATCGGCACCGAGAAGGCCGGCCATCGATTCATCGCAGTGACCGATCCCGGTTCGTCGCTGGAGAAGGTTGCGACCAAACAGGGTTTTGCGCGCATCTTCCACGGCGATCCCACGATCGGCGGGCGTTATTCCGTGCTGTCGCCGTTCGGACTGGTGCCGGCCGCGACCGCCGGCATCGACGTTCGCACCCTGATAAAGCACGCGCTTTCGATGGTGCGCTCCTGTGGACCGGACGTGCCGCCGCATGAAAATCCGGGCGTTCAGCTCGGCCTCGCCATGGGGCTGGCCGGTCTCGAAGGCCGCGACAAGGTGACGATCCTGTCGTCGAGGAAAGTCGCCGATTTCGGCGCCTGGGCCGAACAGCTGATCGCGGAATCGACCGGCAAGGACGGCAAGGGCCTGATCCCGATCGATGGCGAACCGCTCGGCGATGTGACGCTCTATGGCAAAGACCGGTTCTTCATCGATCTGCGCACCGAAGGCGAAAACGACACCGCGCATGACGACAAGATAATGGCATTGGAAAAAGCCGGACATCCGGTGGTCCGCATTGTCATGAAATCGATCGACCATATCGGCCAGGAGTTCTTCCGGTTCGAAATGGCGACCGCGGTGGCTGGCGCCATCCTCGGCATCAATCCGTTCAACCAGCCCGACGTCGAGGATGCCAAGATCAAGACCCGCGAGCTGACCGCTGCATTCGAAAAAACAGGCGCGCTGCCTGCGGAAAGACCTGTGATGTCCACAGCGCAGGCCGATCTCTATACCGACGACAGGAATGCCGCTGACTTGCGCAAGGCGGGCGCCGATGGCGATCTCGGCTCGTGGCTGAAGGCCCACCTCGCCCGCTCCGGCGCCGACGACTATGTGGCGCTGCTTGCCTATATCGAACGCAATTCCGCGCATATCGAGCGCCTGCAACACATGCGGCTTGCGGTGCGCGGCAAACGCCGTGTTGCGACTTGCGCCGAATTCGGCCCGCGCTTTCTGCATTCCACCGGACAGGCCTACAAGGGCGGACCCGACAGCGGCGTATTTCTGCAGATCACATCAGACGATGCCAAAGATCTCGCCGTGCCCGGCCAGAAGGCCAGCTTTGGCGTGATCAAGGCAGCTCAGGCGCGCGGTGATTTCGGCGTGCTGACCGAACGCGGCCGGCGTGCGCTGCGCGTGCATCTCAAGGGCGATCTCAAAGCCGGCCTGAAGATGCTCGACGCCGCGATCACGAACGCACTGAACTAAGGGCAAAAAATGCAGCTCGGCATGATCGGCTTGGGGCGGATGGGCGGCAATATCGTCCGCCGGCTGATGAAGCACGGACACACGAGCGTCGTTTACGACCAGGACCCGAAGGCGGTAGCGGCGATTGCGGCCGACGGCGCGGTCGGCGCCAACTCGCTGGAAGATTTTGTCTCCAGGCTGGAGAGGCCGCGAACTGCCTGGGTGATGCTCCCGGCAGGCAAGATCACCGAGGCTACCGTCGATGCACTGACAAAACTGATGGAGAGTGGCGACGTCATTATCGACGGCGGCAACAGCTTTTGGCAGGACGACGTCCGCCGCGGCAAGGCGCTGAAGGCGCGCGGCCTCCACTACATCGATGTCGGCACGTCAGGCGGCGTCTGGGGCCTCGACCGCGGCTATTGCATGATGATCGGCGGCGACAAGTCGGTGGTCGATCGTCTTGATCCGATCTTCGCAAGCCTCGCGCCGGGCATCGGCGACATCCCGCGCACCGAGGGGCGCGATGGGCGCGATGCCAGAATCGAGCAAGGTTACATTCACGCAGGCCCCGTCGGCGCCGGGCACTTCGTCAAGATGGTTCACAACGGCATCGAATACGGCCTGATGCAGGCCTATGCCGAAGGTTTTGACATTTTGAAGAACGCCAATGTTGAAGCGCTGCCGACAGAACATCGTTTCAATCTCGACATCGCCGATATCGCCGAGGTGTGGCGGCGCGGCAGTGTGATCCCGTCATGGCTGCTCGATCTCACGGCCTCTGCGCTCGCCAAAAATCCCACGCTCGCGAGCTATTCAGGATTCGTCGAGGATTCCGGCGAAGGCCGCTGGACTGTCAATGCCGCAATCGACGAGGCCGTCCCTGCCGAGGTTCTGACCGCGGCGCTGTTCGCGCGCTTTCGCTCGCGCAAGGAACATACCTTCGCCGAAAAGATCCTGTCGGCAATGCGCGCTGGTTTTGGTGGCCATAAGGAACCGGGTTCGGCTGGGCAGAGTTCGCCCGGCACCGTCAAGCCAAAGGCCGGGGGTTCGTGACAGACGCTCCTTCAAGACAACGCAAGCCCGACTCCTGCTCTTTCATCATCTT
>JBGQCE010000607.1:0-2522 GCA_041495185.1 Bradyrhizobium sp. | reverse complement strand
TGGGCCTACACCGGCGAGCCGCTGGTGCCGCTCAAGGGTTTCCCCGGCGTGGTCTGGCAGCGCTCGAAAAAGAAGAAGCGCATCGATCATGAAGGGCTGTTCTGAGCTGAAAACAAAGGGCGCGCGGAGTTAAGTAGCGGCAACGCAGGGCAGCCATGATCGCGCTTCCTTGATCTCACCCTCGGAGATCAGCCATGATGCGCAAATCCCGACGGCAACAGCCGCGGGAAGGGGAGGACTTTCATGAATCGCATCACCGGGCGCTCGGCGTTCCTCGCATTGCTCAAGGACGAGGGCGTCACGCATCTGTTCGGCAATCCCGGCACCACCGAACTGCCGATCATGCACGCGCTGAAGGATCATCCCGACCTCACCTATGTGATGGCGATGCAGGAAAGCCTTGTCGTCGCCATTGCCGACGGCTTCAGCCGGGCCTCGGGCCGTCTCGTCGCCTGCAATGTCCATGTCGCGCCCGGCCTCGGCAACGCGATGGGGTCGCTGTACAACGCGAGTTTTACGGGTACGCCGATGATCCTGACCGCCGGCCAGCAGGAGCAGGGCCACGGCTTGACGGAGCCGCTGCTCTATGGGCCGCTGGTCCGGATGGCGGAGCCGCTGGTGAAGTGGGCGGTCGAGGTGACACGGTTGGAGGACCTGCCGCGGATCGTGCGCCGCGCCGCCAAGATCGCAACCACGCCGCCGACCGGGCCGGTGTTCATCTCGTTGCCGGGCGATATCCTCAACTCCGAAGCCGGTATCGAACTCGGCCGCTCGACCCGCGTCGATACGCGGGTAAAGCCTTCCGACGAGGCCTTGCAGGCGCTGGTGGCGCGTATCCTCAAGGCCGAGAGGCCCGTCATCATCGCCGGCGATGAAATCGTAAAGAGCGATGCGCTGCAGGAGGCCGCAACGCTTGCAGCCACGCTCGGCTGTGCCGCTTATCAGTGCTCGACTCCTTACGGCGCGCATTTTCTCTCCGAGAGCCCATCCTTCATGGGCGCGCTGTCGCGTCTGCAGAAGCAGGTTCGCGAGGTGTTATCGCCTTACGATCTGATGATCGTGCTTGGCGCCGATCCCCTACGGATGTCGGTGCACAGCGAGGTCGATCCGCTGCCCGAGGGTTTGCCGATCGTGCAAATCGGCCTGGTCGAATGGGATCTCGCCAAGAATTACGGCGCCGAGATCGCGCTCAAAGCCGACGTCAAGGAAACGCTGCGCGTGCTGATTCCGGCGCTGAAGTCCGCCGGCGGCGCCGCGCTCGAGGCCCGCGCCAGGCAGGGGTTAGCGGCGCTGTCGTCGAAGAACTGGACGGCGCGGCGCGCAACGGTGGTCGAGCAGATTTCGAAGAACAGGGATCGCTCACCGATCGATCCGGATTATCTGGCGCTGCAGGTGGTCGAGGCGATGCCTGACAATGCCATTCTCGTCGACGAGGGACTGACCTCGTCACGCCAGATGCTTGCGCTGCGGCCGCATCGCGACCGCTACGGCTATCACGCGCTCGCCTCGGGCGGCATCGGCTGGGGATTGCCGGCTTCCGTCGGCGTCAGCATGGCGAACCCAAGCCGGCCGGTGGTGTGTTTCTCGGGCGATGGCAGTGCGATGTATTCGATCCAGGCGCTGTGGACCGCGGCGCATCACAAGCTGCCGCTGACGGTCGTGATCGTCAACAATGGCGGCTACCGCATCATCAAGCAGCGGCTGTTGGCATTTCATGGCGACGATCACTACGTCGGCATGGATTTTATCGACCCGAAGGTGGACTTTGCCGGTTTGGCGAAATCGCTTGGCCTTGAGGCGATGTGTATTACCGAGGCAAAGGATTTGAAGTCCACGCTGACGTCGGCATTCAAGCGGCCCGGTGCGAAACTGATCGAGGTGGTGGTCGACGGCTCGCTCTAGGAATCGTCATTCCGGGGCGATGCGAAGCATCGAACCCGGAATCTCGAGATTCCGGGTCTGGTGCTAACGCACCATCCCGGAATGACGATCTACTCCGCCGCCTTCGCCCTCATATGAGGGCGATACTGTACGGCCGGATGCGGCGCTGACAGCCGCGCGCGCCCGTTGCCGAACAGTTTTTCGCGCAGCGTTCCTTTTTTGTAAGCGGCCTTGTAGCGCCCGCGCCGAACCAGCTCCGGCACCAGCATGTCGGTGATGTCCTCGAAATCCCCGGGCGAAATCGCAAACGGAACATTCAAGCCATCGACGTCGGTCTGGTCGAACCATGCCTCGATCTCGTCGGCGACCTTTTCGGGCGTGCCGACCACCACCGGCCCGATGCCGCCGATGCCGACATGCTCGGCGACCTCGCGCACGGTCCAGACCCGGTCCGGATCGGCGCGGGTGATGTTATCCATCGCGGTGCGGCCGGCGTCGTTCTGGACGTGGCGAACCTCCTGGTCGAGATCGTAGGTCGAGAAATCGACGCCGGTCCAGCCCGACATCAGCGTGAGCGCGCCCTCGGGATTGATGTGGCTGCGATAGTCGGCGTATTTGGCTTTGGCCTCGGCTTCGGTTCG
>JBGQCE010000606.1:0-2523 GCA_041495185.1 Bradyrhizobium sp. | reverse complement strand
GTTCATCAGCGATGGTGAAACCTGGCGCAAGCGCCGGCGCATCGTGGCGCCCATCGTGCATGTTTCGCGGCTGGCAAAATTCGCGCCGATCATGGTCGAAGCGGCGCAGGAGGTGCAAGAGCGTTGGGCGAAGTCGGAAGGCGCTACGGTCGACGTGCTGGTCGAATCGGCCACTTTGACCGCGGAGATCATCTGCCGGACGCTGTTCGGGCGCAAGCTTGGGCGCGATTATGCGCGGCAGATCGTCGATGGCTTCAGCGAATATCAGCGCGTGATCGGACAGATCGATCTGCTTTCACTGCTGGGATTGCCGGATTGGATTCCGCGCTGGTACAGCCGCGCGATCGACAGATCGGTGCGATCCATTCAGGGCGTGCTCGGTCAAGTGATCGAGAGCGCCCGCGCGCAATCGGGCGCGGATGAAAGTTCGGTCATCAGCCAATTGCTCAACGCGCGCGACGAAGAGACCGGCGAGCCGCTCGATCCGGAGGCGCTGCGCAACGAGATCGCGGTCTTGTTCATGGCCGGCCACGAGACGACGGCCAATTCGCTGACCTGGGTCTGGTACCTGCTCTCGCAGGCGCCCGCGGTCGAAGCCAAGCTGCATGCAGAACTCGATCGCGTGCTCGGCGGCCGTCCGCCGACCTTGGCCGACGTGCCGAAGCTGGTTTACGCGCGCGCGATCTTCGACGAAGCGTTGCGTCTTTATCCGCCGGTTCCGATCCTGCCGCGCGAAGCCGTGCGCGAGGAATACTTCAAGAACGTGCGCATCCCCAAAGGCTCGCTGATATTCGTGGTGCCGTGGCTGCTGCACCGGCACAAGTTGCTCTGGGACAAGCCGGATCATTTCATTCCGGAACGGTTTCTGCCGGAGAATTCCGGCTCGATCTCGAAATTCGCCTATATCCCGTTCAGCATCGGGCCGCGCATTTGCGCCGGCATGTCGTTCGGACTGACGGAGGCGATCCTTTGCCTGGCGACACTGGCGCAAAAGTTCAAGCTGCGGCTGAGGCCCGGCGCTATCGTCAATCCGGTTTGCCGGCTGACGCTGCGTCCCGAGGGCGGTATGCCGATGACGATCCTGGCCCGGACGGAATTCGCCGACGCGGTCGCCAAGCCAGCGTCCCTGACGACGGGTTGTCCCGCGCATCATGGCTGACGCGGTCGACCGCAGCATCCGTCCCGCCGCGTTTCTCGATCGCGATGGCGTGCTCAATGTCGATCGTGGCTACACGTTCAAGCCCGAAGATCTCGTGATGATTCCCACCGCTGCCGCGGCGGTGCGATTGTTGAACGCCGCGGGATATTACGTGTTTGTCGTTTCCAATCAGTCCGGAGTCGCGCGCGGATTTTTCACCGAGGCCGCGGTGGATTCATTCAACACGCACATACAAGAAATCTTGAAGGGTGAAGGCGCACATATCGACGCGTTCTACTATTGCCCGCACCATCCGGACGGGGTGATCAAGGAGCTGGCCATTCGATGCCAGTGCAGAAAGCCCGCCCCGGGCCTGCTGGAACAGGCGGCGCGCGACTGGCCGATCGACCTCAGCCGCAGTTTCCTGATTGGCGACAAGGACGACGACCTGACTGCCGCCCGCGCATTTCACATTCGCGGCGTTAAATTCGATGCACAAGCCGGTTCGCTGGTGGATTTGGTGCGCAAGGAACTGACGCCAGGCGCCGGCTGACACACGCGGCAGCAAATGGTGCCCCTGGCCGGACTCGAACCAGCACGGTGTGAACCACCTGATTTTGAGTCAGGCGCGTCTACCAATTCCGCCACAGGGGCATTAATCGCGGCGACTATAGCCACGCAAAACCAAGGGTCAACGGCAACCATCGGCGGGTCTGCAAAGCCCGGATAGGGGCGCTTTCAGGGCCGCCGCGGCGCGCCTATGATCCGCGCCAACACAGCCATTCGCAAGGAGAGCGCGATGAACGAAGAAGCCCTCAATATGTCGCTGCGCAAATTTCTTAAAGTGGTGGGCGTGACCTCGCAGCAGGAAATCGAAAAGGCCATCCGCGCCGCGGTCGCCGACGGCCGGCTGAAGGGGACCAAGACGGTCGAAGCGAAAATGGTGCTCAGCATCGGCAAAGTCGGCCTCAATCACAAGGTCGACGGCACCATCGAATTGGAGTAGGCGCGGCTTAATGTCCGCTCGTCCCTGCGAAAGCGTGGACCCAGAGTCAAAAGCACTGGATTCCCGCTTCCGCGGGAATGAGCGGAGAGATTGCTTTGGCTCAAACAGACCGACTCATCCTAAGCAGAAACAGCCGCGTCGGCGTCGGCATTCTGCCGGCCGAAGGCGGCCTCCATCTCGCGCCGCACTTTCACGGCGGCATCGTTGGGATCGTAGGCGACGTCCGCCCATTTGAGCGCGCCGCCTTCGGGGATATCGCGCTTGAGCTTGACGTTGTGGGCGAGGCCGAGCGGCAGCAGTTCCTGTTTCAGCGATACGTCCGCCGGCGTCTGCTTGCCCCAGACGCAGAAGCCGCCCTCGCCGTCGAGCATCTCGCCGG
>JBGQCE010000605.1:0-2525 GCA_041495185.1 Bradyrhizobium sp. | reverse complement strand
CCGGCGCCGTACTCGGGGCTGCGCTGTGGCTTGCCGCAAGGTTCGCCGCATCGCATTTGGCTCAACTGAGTGCGTTGCGCGACGAGGCCGCGCTATTGGTGCTGATTGTGGTCGGCACCATCGTCTATGCCGGGTCGATCCTGCTGCTGTTTGGCAGGGGCTGGCTGAGGTCGCTGGTGCGGAGCTAAACCCTTTGCGCTGACCCGCGATCCGCTGCAATATGGCGCAAATCAATACAGTGAAACGGAGATACGATGGCTGCTCCTATCAAATTCGGCGTTGGTCAAAGCGTCCTTCGCAAGGAAGACGATGCGCTCATTCGCGGCAAGGGCCGCTACACCGATGACCACGCGCCGCAGGCCTCGATGCATGCGCTGGTGCTGCGCTCGCCGCATGCACACGCGAAATTCACCATCAATGCCAGCCGCGCGCGCGGCCTGCCGGGGGTCGGCGCGATCCTGACCGGCGAGGACGTCAGGGAGCTCGGCAGCCTTCCCTGCCTGTTCAACCTGGAAGTCAATCCCTTCACCGGCCCGCCCTATCCGATCCTCGCCCACGGGGTGGTGCGCCATGTCGGCGATGCCGTCGCCTTCGTCGTCGCTGACACGGTCGATCAGGCGCGCGATGCGGTCGAGGCGATCGAGGTCAACTGGACGCCCTTGCCTGCGGTGGCCGGCGTTGCCAATGCGGTCAAGAAGGGGGCGCCGCAGGTCTGGCCCGACCATCCCGGCAACGTCCTGTTCGATGTGCCGGTCGGCGACAAAAAGGCCACCGAGGCGGCGTTCGCCAAGGCGCATGCGGTAGCCGAAGTCTCGATCGTCAATCCGCGCGTCATCACCAACTTCATGGAGACGCGCGCGGCGGTCTGCGAGTACGACGCCAAGCGCGACCATCTGACGCTGACGGTCGGCAGCCAGGGCAGCCATCGTCTGCGCGAAATTCTTTGCGGGATGGTCCTGAAGATGCCACTCGAAAAGATGCGGGTGATCTGCCCGGATGTCGGCGGCGGGTTCGGCACCAAGCTGTTTCCCTATCGCGAATATGCGCTGATTGCGGTCGCCGCGCGCAAGCTGCGCAAGACGATCAAGTGGACGGCCGACCGCTCCGATCATTTCATGGGTGACGCGCAGGGACGCGATAACGTCACCACGGCGCGAATGGCGCTCGCCGAGGATGGCAAGTTCCTCGCCATGGATGTCGATCTGATGGGCGACATGGGCGCATACCTGTCGACCTTCGCGCCCTACATTCCCCATGGCGGGGCCGGCATGCTGCCCGGCCTTTACGACATCCAGGCATTCCATTGCCGGGTCCGCACCGTGTTCACCAACACCGTACCGGTCGATGCCTATCGCGGCGCCGGACGGCCGGAAGCCGCTTACGTGGTCGAACGGCTGGTCGATGCGGCGGCGCGCAAGCTCGGGATGACGCCGGATGCGATCCGGCGCAAGAATTTTATCTCACCGCGGGCGATGCCCTACAAGACAGCTACGGGGAAGGTCTACGATTCCGGCGACTTCACCGCGCATATGAAACGCGCAATGGAAATTGCGAACTGGAAGGAATTCCCCAAGCGCGCCAAGGCCGCGAAGAAGCAGGGTCTTGTGCGCGGCATCGGCCTCGGCACCTATGTCGAGGTCTGCGGCACCATGGGCGAGGAGACCGCCAATGTACGGCTCGATCCCAATGGCGACGTCACGATCCTGATCGGCACCCAATCGAGCGGGCAGGGCCACCAGACGGCTTACGCGCAACTGGTCGCCGAGCAGTTCGGGCTTGCGCCCGAGCGCGTCCACATCTTCCAGGGCGATACCGACAAGATCGCCACCGGTCTCGGCACCGGCGGTTCGGCCTCGATTCCGACCGGCGGTGTCAGCGTCGAGCGTGCCACCCGCGAACTCGGCAAGAATTTGCGCGAGATCGCCGCCGAAGCACTGGAAACGAGCAGCGGCGATCTCGAAATCAACAACGGCACCGTGCGGATCGCCGGCACCGACCGCTCCATTACCTTTGCCGATCTTGCGAAACGCCCGGGTGTCGATCCCTCGAAGCTGAACGCGAGCGCAACGTTCACCGCAGCCGACGGCACCTACCCGAACGGCACGCACCTTGCCGAGGTCGAAATCGATCCCGCCACCGGCAACATCAAAATCGTGAACTACGTCATCGTCGACGATTTCGGGGTGACGCTCAATCCGCTGCTGCTCGCCGGCCAGGTTCATGGCGGCGCGATGCAGGGGATCGGCCAGGCCTTGATGGAACAGGCGGTCTACAACCCGAAGGACGGCCAGCTCGTCACCGGCACCTTCATGGATTATGCGCTGCCGCGCGCGTCCGACGGTCCGTCATTTGTGTTCGAGACCCATAACGTGCCCTGCAAGACCAATCCGC
Organism: Bradyrhizobium sp.; assembly: GCA_041495185.1. Classification (GTDB taxonomy): domain Bacteria; phylum Pseudomonadota; class Alphaproteobacteria; order Rhizobiales; family Xanthobacteraceae; genus Bradyrhizobium. The sequence continues at coordinate 134 of JBGQCE010000605.1, read as the reverse complement.
TGGGCGTCAAGGGCGCGGGCGAGGCCGGCGCGATCGGTTCCTGTCCGGCGGTGGTCAACGCCATCATCGAGGGGCTGTGGCGTGAATACAAGATCGATCACATCGACATGCCCGCAACCCCCGAGCGGGTCTGG
>JBGQCE010000604.1:0-2531 GCA_041495185.1 Bradyrhizobium sp. | reverse complement strand
GCTTGTCAACGACGAAACCCGTCTTGTTCCCGAAGCCAAGCCGTTCGTCTGGTCGGCTGAGCGGGACGTCGTCAGGGTCACGTTGGGCGGCAGTTCGCCGTTGCCGGCCAGCAAGGGCAGGTTGCTGGAGGCGGCCCGCTCAAGTCTCGGCGGCGTCGAAGTCGTCGACCGGATAAATCTGGCGCGCGGCGCGCCGCAGCGCTTCGACAATGCCGCGTTGCTGCTGCTCGATCAGATCGGAAAATTGAAGGACGGCAAGATCGCGATTTCGGATACCAAGGTCAGCCTCTCCGGCATGGCGCGCGACCTCGGCGGCCGGGAAGCGATCGCTGCCGCGCTGAAAAATCTCCCCGAGGGTTTTTCGATCGCGGCCAATGAGATCAAGGCGCCGCCCTATGTGTTTCAGGCTTACAAGGATCCGGTCGCGGTGACGCTGACGCTGACCGGCTATGTGCCCGACAACAACGTCCATGCGGCGCTTGCGACGGCGGCGGCGCGCAAGTTCTTCAGCGAGAAGGTGGTCGACAATCTCAAGGCCAGCGTCGGGGCGCCTGCCGGATTCGCCAATGCCGTGGTGCCGGCGCTGGGCGCGCTGTCGCGGCTGTCGACCGGCACGCTGGTGGTGTCCGATCGGGAGATAAAGCTCTCGGGCGATGCTCTCTATGACGCGGCGGCGGCTCAGATCCGCGCCGGCCTGGCGAAGGATTTCCCGCAGGGCTGGCAGGTCAAGGCCGACATCTCGGTCAAGCCTGCGTCCGCGCCGGTCGATGCCACCGTATGTCAGCAGCTGTTTTCGGATTTGCTCAGCAAGGCGAAAATCCGCTTCGAATCCGGGCGTGCCACCATCGATCCGGATTCGGCCGGGCTGCTCGACCGCCTGATCGAAACCGCGCTGCGCTGTCCGACCGCCAATATCGAGATTGCCGGACACACCGACGCCGATGGCGAGGTTGCCTTCAACCAGACGCTGTCGGAGAAGCGCGCGCAGGCGGTGACGGATTATGTTGTCAAGGCAGGCTTGCCCGCGAGCAGGTTCACGCCGATAGGCTACGGCAGCACCCAGCCGGTCGCGTCAAACGATACCGACGAAGGCAAGGCGCAGAATCGCCGCATCGAATTCGTGGTGAGGTAACGGCGAATGGCATATCTCGTGACATTTCATTGGGGCTGGCTGCTGGCGTCGCTGCTGCTTGGTCTCGCCATGGGCTGGATCGCGGTGGTTCATCGCGGTCAGGGCGTATCGAAGGTGACGTCGCGGTGGCTGGCGGGGTTGGCGGCAGCCCTGGTCGCCGCCGCGCTCGCACGCGTGATCCCCGGCCGTCCCGGCTATTGGCTCGACCTTGGTCTGATCATGTTTGCATTATATCTGGCCGGCTGCGCGGTGGGATCGTGGCTGCGCGACTGGGCGCTGTCGCGCAACGCGCCGGCGGCTTGAGATTTTGCAAGCGCACAGGACGCGAGGTATCCATGACACCCGCAGCCCATTATCGGATGTTCGGTCACTACAATGCCTGGGCCAACCACCGGCTTTATGACGCTGTGGCGCAGTTGAGCGCCGAACAATATCGCGCCGACCGCGGCGCTTTCTTCAAGTCGGTGCACGGCACGCTGAATCATCTGCTGGCGACCGACAGGATCTGGATGCAGCGATTTACCGGCGAGGGCGATGCGCCAAACCGGCTGGATGCGATCCTGTTCGAGACATTCGGCAAACTCCGCGCCGCGCGCGAGGCGGAGGACCAGCGGATTGTGGCGTTTGTCGATGGGCTGGATGATTCGCGCATCGCGGGAACGATCAAATACCGCCGCGTCTCATCGCCGGAGGAATTCGAGCAGGAACTCGCCCCCGCGCTGGCGCACTGGTTCAATCACCAGACCCACCACAGGGGTCATGTCCACGCTTTGCTGACCGGCCTCGTCGGCAAGGCGCCGGAACTCGATCTGTTGTATTTCCAGCGGCTGTCGGCGAGGTCCGCCGCCTGAAATCACGAAAACTTCACCGCCCGAACGTGGGGTTGTGACCCGCCGGCTTTGCTCCGGTGGAGCGAATGCAGCAAAACCGAGCATTCTGGTGCCGTGAATTACCCCTAATATATTGAAGGCGCGCGTTTTATTCACATCAAGCGAATTCCACTCCGGCCCAAAACACGCTACGACTTCGGGTCAGGGAGCAAGCGTGGCACCGGCGGCGGCAGTTCGCTCAAGGCGCCGTCGCCGTGGGATCGTAATTCGAGGTCTAGATGCTGGAAGCAATACGCAGGGCGATCTCGTTTCTGCGCCAGAAGCAAATCCTGCATAAGCTAGGTGTTGCGGTCAGCGTCACGGTCATCGGGATCGCGTGCTACGTGCTTTACCATATGCTCCGGGGCATCGACGTCGACGAGGTCATCGAGGCCATCAAGCAGACCGAGCCCCGCTCGATCGCGCTGGCGGCGTTGTTCGTGGCAGCCGGCTATTTCACCCTGACATTCTACGACCTGTTCGCGGTTCGGGCGATCGGCCATACCAACGTTCCCTATCGCATCAACGCG
>JBGQCE010000603.1:0-2533 GCA_041495185.1 Bradyrhizobium sp. | reverse complement strand
TCGATTCTCCCTTTGGTGTTTTCTGGTTATCAGGCATTCATTCGTTTGCCTGTCGTCTCGTCGAACAGATGCACGAGCGAGGGATCAGGCTTCAGCCGGATTTTGTCGCCCGGATTGAACTGGTGACGTTCGCGGAACACGGCCACCACTTGTTCGCCGCCGAGCTTGGCAAAGACCTGGGTCTCCGAGCCGGTCGGTTCCACCACGACGATCTCGGCCTCCGCGCCGTCGTCCGCGATGGTGAAGTGTTCGGGCCGGATGCCATATACCACAGGCCGGCCGTCGGAATTGGCGGGCGCCGATACCAGCGGCAGCTTCACCCCGTTCGGGCCCTCGAAGCCGGCGCTGCCGTTCGATTTCACCTTGCCTTTGAGGAAATTCATCGCCGGCGAGCCGATGAAGCCCGCGACGAACTGGTTGTCCGGCTTGTCATAAAGCTCGAGCGGCGTTCCGATCTGTTCCACGATGCCGTCATGCATCACCACGATCTTGTCGGCCATGGTCATGGCTTCGATCTGGTCGTGGGTGACATAGACGGTCGTGGTCTTCAGCCGCTGATGCAGCTCCTTGATTTCGGTGCGCATCGCAACGCGCAGCTTGGCGTCGAGGTTCGATAGTGGCTCGTCGAACAGGAACACCTGCGGATCGCGCACGATGGCGCGGCCCATCGCGACGCGCTGGCGCTGGCCGCCGGACAATTGCCGGGGAAAGCGATCGAGCAGCGGCGTCAGGGCCAGAATTTCGGCGGCGCGATTGACCCCTTTGCTGATTTCGTCGGCGCTTGCGCCCCGCAGTTTCAGCGAAAATCCCATATTGTCGGCGACCGTCATATGCGGATAGAGCGCATAGTTCTGGAACACCATCGCGATGTCGCGCTCTTTGGGCTGGACGTTGTTGACGACGCGATCGCCGATCGAAATCGTCCCGGAGGTGATGTTTTCGAGCCCGGCGAGCATCCGCAACAAGGTCGATTTGCCGCAGCCGGAGGGGCCGACCAGAACGACGAAGGCGCCGTCCTCGATCGGGATCGACACGCCGTGCAGGACTTCAAAACCGCCAAACGATTTCCGCACGTCGCGAATCTGCACCGACGACATACAATTCCCTCCCTGGATTTTCCGGCGCCGTACGGCGATAGCCGTCGCTGCTCTGTTTCTCAACCTCGACGCGGGAGTCGAACTTGTTTGCGCATTGTCCGCAATTCAACTTTATTAGCAATCCGTTGGTAGCGCTGTCAATATTTGTTTAACTGCCGGAATGCTTGTGATATGAGCGCCTAATGGAACGAAGACGAACGAAGTCTGGCGAAATCCGGCTCACAGAGGTTGCCAAGCTTGCCGGGGTGAGCCCCATCACCGCGTCCCGGTTTTTTAGAAAGCCCGAAGCGCTATCCGTCGACAAGCGGGAGCGAGTAGCCAGTGCTGCGAAAGAACTGGGTTACGTGCCGAACCTGGCAGCGCGTGCGCTGGCGTCGCAACGCACCGAGGTCATCGGTGTCCTGATTCCGTCCCTGACCAACAATGTGTTCTCCGACGTCCTGCGCGGTATCTACGATGCCTCCGAGGGGAGCCGCTACAGCATCCAGCTTGCCAATACGCGTTACAGTATCCTGCAAGAGGAAAAGCTCTTGCGGCTGTTTCAGGCACAGAAGCCGGCCGGATTGATCGTGACCGGAATTGACCAGACTTCGGAATCCCGTTCGGTCATGGATTCCATGAATTGCCCGATCGCGCAGATCATGGAAATTGGACCCGACCCGGTCGACATGATGGTTGGATTTTCGCACCGCGATGCCGCGTTTGCAGCCGTTTCTCACCTTATTGCGCAAGGGTTTCAGCGAATAGGATTTCTCGGCGCGCAAATGGATCCCCGCGTGCAGCGACGGTTCGGGGGCTACCGCGATGCCATGAAGGCTGCCTCGCTATTCGATCCGCGCCTCATTGTTACCACCCCCGTGCCAACCTCCGTCACGCTGGGCGGGACGCTTTTCGCCGATCTGCTTTCAAAGGCGCCTGATATCGACGCGGTCTCCTGTGGCAACGACGACCTCGCGCTGGGCGTTCTCTTTGAATGCCAACGCCGGCAAATATCCGTTCCCGAAGATATCGCGATTGTCGGATTCAATGACCTGGAGTTCATGGCCTCCGCCGTCCCTTCCCTGACCAGCGTGCGAACCAACCGCTACGAGATGGGCCGCAGCGCCGTCACCATGGTGACGGCAGCGATCGAAGGTAATCGCCCACCGGAGCCTGTCGTCGATCTCGGTTTCGAACTCATGATCCGTCAAAGCTCGTCGGTGCGGGGCGCTTGATGATCGAGCGCCGCTGTTCCCGATCAACTCAAGGTAGCGACAGAAAATGGTAGCGCTATCTTTTACGCGCGACTAATGTTGAACCCGCGAAGAGCAGCGGGTTTGCAGCGGATACATTTCTGAACGTGTGAAAGCCGCTGCCGCGAGATAAGCTGCGTCACAACTGTGCAGCGCGGGGAGAAACAATGAACAAGCCGCTTACCGGCGTTACCAGGCGCAAAC
>JBGQCE010000602.1:0-2533 GCA_041495185.1 Bradyrhizobium sp. | reverse complement strand
GTGGCAGGTGCCTGTGGTTACCACCTCGCCTGCCTTCAGCGTCACGCCGAGTTGCCGCAATTCGTTGGCGAGCCACGTCAATGCGATCACGGGATCGCCAAGCACATTCTTGCCGTGACCGGTATATTGCTTTCCCCGCAGCGCAATGACCGGTTTCTCCTCGACGAGATCGAGCGTGCGCCAGTTCGACGGTGTCGGCGCGCCGAGCACAAACAGATGGGCGCAGGCATTGTCCGCGATGATTTGCGCCGCTCCAGCGCTGATGAAATCGGCAAATCTCGAATCCGGAATTTCGATCGCGGGATGAAGCGTGCCGACCGCGGCGAGAACCTCTTGCGCGCTATAAGGGGACGGTCGCGGCGGCAAATCCGCCGCCATGCGAAAGGCGAATTCGGGCTCGGCGACGCGCATTTCATTTCCCGCCATGGAAGCCGTGCCGCCATCCGGAATCACCGTCTCGGGCAGGATGCGTCCGGCCATCGGGCCGTCGACATTGATGTGCTTTTGACCGGCCTCGCTGGTGGCTGCGATTTTCCAGCCGAACAGACGTCCGCTCGAATAGTTTTCGATTCTCCCCTGGATCGCGTAAGCCTCCGCCCGGTCGCAAGGACGCAGCGACGCTTCGAGGCCTGCGAGCTTTGTGCCGGCGCGCCAATGATCGTGCAGTGTCCGCGCCGCCGCCGCTATCTGATTTTCATCGAGCATTGTTTTGATATCCCGAAATGGCGTTCATCCGATCACGATTTTCGTCCGTGGCCCCAGCCTCTGTAGCAACCTCAGCATCGCAGCCTTCGTCATCGAAACGCACCCGGCGGTAGGTCCAAAATTCTCGCGCGCCAGATGCAGGAATACGGCGCTGCCGCGGCCGGCGATGCGGGGGAAGCGGTTGTGGTCGATCTCGACAATAAAATCATAGAGGTGGTCGTCGCGCCTGAGCCGGTCGCCGCCGTGATCGCTGCTCCGCCGTACCGGCTGGTTGTAATGGCGGCTTGCGGGGTCTTCGCACCAGGCATCGTCAGGCCTGATGGCGCGAACCGGTAAAAATGTCCGCGGCCTCGGGTCGCGGTCGGCGCGCCACCACAATTGCCGCGGCCGGAATGTGCCTTTCGGGGTCCCGCCATCGCCTTCGCGCTTGTTGGCCCTGATGCCGCCGCGCCCCAGGGCGACCGGCACGGTCTGTCTGCCTGCGGTCAGCCAGCCCCGGCGCGGATTGCCAGCGGCTGCGCGAATCCGGATTGAGGCAAGCGGCCGATCACGCGGACTTGTTCGGTAAGTGATTGAAATGTCGGAACTTTCCATACGATTCGTGAGTCTCCTGATTGTCCTGCTGCCTGCAAATGTTCTTTTCCCGCCATTACCGGACATTCATCTAAATGCCCGCGAATTCTGGAGTAGACTGCGTTTCGGCTTGTGAAACTGTAACAGTCCCCTACCTCAAGACGAACCAACACCTGACGAACCCTGACTTTACCACCCGAGAGTCGGCTGACACCCGCCGCGCGCGCCCCGAGAGGATTGTACCCATGGCCAATGCCCGCAAGATCCTGATCGTGGATGACGATACCGATCTGCGCGATACGCTGGTGGAGCAATTATCGCTGCACGATGAGTTCGAGGCCTCCGCTGTAGATACCGGCGCCAAGGGTGCCAGCGCCGCCAAGGCCAACGCCCCGGATCTCGTGCTGATGGATGTCGGGCTGCCCGACACCGATGGCCGCGAAGTCGTACGCTCGTTACGCAAGGGCGGCTTCAAGGCTCCGATCATCATGCTGACCGGACACGACACAGATTCCGACACCATTTTGGGGCTCGAGTCCGGCGCCAACGACTACGTGGCAAAACCGTTCCGCTTCGCGGTGCTACTGGCGCGTATCCGGGCGCAGCTGCGCCAGCATGAAGCCAGCGAAGACGCGGTGTTTTCGGTCGGGCCCTACAGTTTCCGGCCCGGCTCCAAGATGCTGACCGGCGCCAACGCCCGGAAGGTGCGGCTGACCGAAAAGGAAACCGCGATCCTGAGGTTCCTGTATCGGGCCGGCCAGCTGCCGGTGTCGCGCGAGACGCTGCTGCAGGAAGTCTGGGGCTACAATTCGGGCGTCACCACGCACACCCTGGAAACCCACATCTATCGGCTGCGCCAGAAGATCGAAAAAGATGCCGCCAATCCCGAGATACTGGTGACGGAAGCCGGTGGCTACAAGCTGGTGCCGTGATACGATTCGAACGACGATTCGTAATGGCGCAACTGGTTCTCCATGTCGATCGAAGATGATGTTGCATTGCTCGAGCGCGTCCCGACACTGCGCCTGTTGGGAACGACCGCTCTGCGCATGCTGGCGATCGGCTCCGAGCAGCGCGCGGTCGCGCGCGGCGATGCGCTCTTCAATGCAGGCGATGATGCCGACGCCGGGTTTATCGTTCAGCGCGGCACGTTCCGGATCCAGGACGGCGGCGGCGCCGAAATCGTCGCGGGCCCGGGCGCGTTGATCGGCGAACTCGCGCTTGTGGTCGCGATGCGGCGGCCGTCGACCGCGAC
>JBGQCE010000601.1:0-2534 GCA_041495185.1 Bradyrhizobium sp. | reverse complement strand
GCCGTCGTCGGCGAGAATGATGTGATCGGTGGCAAGTGCGAGTTCGTAACCGCCGCCCGCAGCCGTACCGTTGATGACAGTGACAAAACGCTGGCCGGAGTTCTCGCTGGAATCCTCCAGGCCGTTGCGGGTCTCGTTGGTGAATTTGCAGAAGTTGACCTTGTGGGCGTGGGTTGCGCCCGCCAGCATGCGGATGTTGGCGCCGGCGCAGAACACCCGATTCTTGCCGGAACGCACGACCACCACTTTCACGCCCGGATGCTCGAAACGCAGCCGCTGCACCGCATCGGCCAGTTCGATATCGACGCCGAGGTCGTAGGAATTCAGCTTGAGCTGATAGCCTTCGAACAGCCCGCCGTTCTCGTCGACGTCCATGGTCAGCGTCGCGACATCGCCTGCGACATCCAGCTTCCAGTGGCGGTAGCGCGACGGGTCGGTCTGAAAATCGATGTGCTTCGCGCCGCCAGCAAGGACGCGATCTTCACCGGCCATGGGCCACCCTTATCTGGTTTGGGACTATTTATCTGACTATGCACAATAATGCAGGTTTCGGCAGAGGTCTAGGCTTTTCAGCGGTGAAATCTGCATTTTGCTTCATATTCGCCCGATGGCCCCGATCTTCACCCAATCGGCCTTGGAAAGCGTGGGCACCGCCAGTTTGGCCCCGAGCAGCGCCGCCAATGCGGCGGTCGGGAAACCATCGACAAATCCGTCCCCTGAAGCGGTCCCCTTGCGGGTGCCGAGCGCATTGAGCTCTGCCAGCGCCTCGCGCAAGAGTCACGCGGCCGGCGGTGGAGGGAGGGATGCTCATTTGAGCATCGCCAAGACCATTGCAGAGACCATCGCAGAGACCAATGCGTTACGCGGCCCGCCCCCGCGAGCCCTCGTGCATATGCAAAATGCGTCCTGCAAATTCCGAGATCGTATCAAGCGTCGCCCCTGGCGCTTCACGTTGCGGCGAATGTCCGGCCCCGGGGACGATCGTCACATCGACGGGACAATAGCACTCTTCCCTCGCGATCTCGATCTGGCGCATTGTCCCATATTGGTCGTCAGCGCCCTGCAGGATTGCAACCGGAACGCGTATGTAAGCGAGATATTCCGCGATATCCCAGCTGCGAAACTTCGGGTCGAGCCACGCGTCATTCCACCCGTAGAACGCGTTGTCGACGTCGCCGTGCCAGCGTGCCAGCTTCGACTTCAGGTCTGATGTCTCGTAGGCTTTCTTAATCTCCGCAATCGATGTCACCGAAATATCTTCGACGATGAAATGCGGCGCGATCATCGCCACCCCGCGCACGCGGTGATCCGCAACGCCGCCTGCATAGATCGCCGCGATCGAAGCGCCGTCGGAATGTCCAACCAAAAGGCCGCGGCGAAAGCCGATCTGGTCGAGCAGCTTCGGCAAGACCTCGAGCGCCTCGATATGCATGTAATCGAGCGGGCGCGGCAGCTCGGCCTTTGTCGAGGCGCCGTAGCCCGCGCGCGAATACACCAACACGCCGGCCCCGGTCGCGGCGGCAAGCCGGTCCGGAAAATCTCCCCACAGCCCGACACAGCCCAAGCCTTCGTGCAGCATGACGATGGTCGGCGCGTCGTCCGGCGCCGGACCGATCATGCGGTATTCCAGATCGGAAGCGCCGATGCGCAGGAAGCCGGTGGGAGTGAGCGCGGTCATTGCGTCCGCCGCCGTTGCAATACGGCACGCTGCGCTCTCTCCCCCCTTGCGAGGGAGAGAGCCCCGCAAGGGGGGAGGGAATAAACTAGCGCCGCGTGGCAGGCAAAAAGCCGGGCGTGCGTTCGCGCTAGCGCCACGGGCCTACGCCCCATCCCGCAACTTGAACCGCTGGATTTTTCCGGTCGCGGTTTTCGGCAAGCTATCGACGACATCGATCCAGCGCGGATATTTCCAGACACCGATCTTCTGCTTGACGTACTCCTTCAGCGCCTCCTGCAGGCCGGCCGTGTTCGCGCCTGCCCGCAGCACCACGAACGCTTTCGGCTTCAGCAATCCTTCCGGATCGGCTTCGGGCACGACGGCGGCCTCCAGCACCGCGGGATGGGTGATCAGCGCGCTCTCGACCTCGAACGGCGACACCCAGATGCCGGAGACCTTGAACATGTCGTCGCTGCGGCCGCAGAAGGTGTAGCGCCCCTCAGTGTCGCGAATATATTTGTCGCCGGTACGGGTCCAGTGACCCTCGAAGGTCTGGCGGCTTTTGCTGCGCTGATTCCAGTAGCCTTCGCCGGCGGATGGCGCATCGACCAGGAGTTCGCCGACCTCGCCATCGGGCACATCGTCGCCGGCCTCATTGACGAGCCGCACCCTGTAACCCGGCACCGGACGGCCCGAGGTGCCGTATTTGATATCATCAGGCGAATTCGAAAGAAAAATATGCAGGAGTTCGGTCGAGCCGACGCCGTCGAGAATATCAACGCCGAAGCGCGACTTCCAGGCATTGCCGACCGATTCCGGCAGCGCCTCGCCGGCAGAGGTGCAGATACGCAAGCGTGTTCCGGCGCGTTCGTTCTTC
>JBGQCE010000600.1:0-2536 GCA_041495185.1 Bradyrhizobium sp. | reverse complement strand
GCGGGTGATTTCGCCTGTTCCTTCGACCAGCTCGCCCTCGCGCGCGGCGTCGAGAAATTCGCAGGCGAATGACACCGTTACGCCCGGCCCCTCGAGCACGGGTGCGGCCATGGCGAACAGGCAATAGTTCGCGAACGCCATGAAGGCGCCGCCATGGATATTGCGCATGCCGTTGAGATGTTTCTTCTCGACCCGGAATACGCAACGGATGCGGCCGTTGTCCTCCATCCGGTGCCAGAACGGCCCGTTGTGAGTCTCGAAATTGTCGCGGCTCCAGGTTCGCCGGCCCGCGAATTCGCCTGAGGTTTCCACATGCAGATCGGGACGGTTGAGGAATGCGGTTTTGGTCAGCTGGTCCAAGGAATTCGGCCTTCATTTGAGGTATTTGGGTTCCTAAATCTGATCCACACTTGATGTGCAAACACCCTTGACGGGTTCTGTGCCCGCAAAGCTATGGACAGCAGGAAATTGCGCCATAAAAGGCCTTTTCCAGCCCTCCCGATCTCCCTAATAAGAGACTTCAATCGCTTTAAGAGCCTCATGAACCAGCCGCAAATCACCCCCGAACTCGTCGCCAGCCACGGGCTGAAGCCGGACGAATATGAGCGCATTCTCAAACTGATCGGCCGGGTGCCGAGTTTCACCGAACTCGGCATTTTCTCGGCGATGTGGAACGAGCACTGCTCGTACAAATCCTCGCGGCTGCATCTGCGCGGACTGCCGACGCAAGCGCCCTGGGTGATCCAGGGACCGGGCGAGAACGCCGGCGTCATCGACATCGGCGACGGCCAGGCGGTGGTGTTCAAGATGGAGAGCCACAACCATCCGAGCTACATCGAGCCCTATCAGGGCGCGACTACCGGCGTCGGCGGCATCCTGCGCGACGTCTTCACCATGGGCGCGCGCCCGATCGCCTGCCTCAACGCGCTGAGTTTTGGTGCGCCGGAGCATCCCAAGACGAGGCATCTGGTTTCCGGCGTCGTCGCCGGTGTCGGCGGCTATGGCAATTCCTTTGGCGTGCCGACGGTCGGCGGGCAGGTGCGTTTCCACACCCGCTATGACGGCAACATCCTGGTCAACGCGATGGCGGTCGGCCTCGCCGATACCGACAAGATTTTCTATGCGGCCGCCTCCGGCGTGAACATGCCGATCGTCTATTTGGGCTCCAAGACCGGCCGCGACGGCATTCATGGCGCCTCGATGGCGTCGGCCGAATTCGACGACGACTCCGCCGAGAAACGCCCGACCGTGCAGGTCGGCGACCCCTTCGCGGAAAAACTGCTGCTCGAAGCCTGCCTCGAAATCATGCAAGCCGATTGCGTGATCGCGATCCAGGACATGGGCGCGGCGGGACTGACGTGCTCGGCAGTCGAGATGGGCGCCAAGGGCGATCTCGGCGTCGATCTTGATCTTGACGCGGTGCCGACCCGCGAGACCGGCATGAGCGCCTACGAGATGATGCTGTCGGAAAGCCAGGAGCGCATGCTCATGGTGCTCAAGCCGGAGAAGGAAAAGGAAGCCGAGGCGATCTTCCGGAAATGGGGACTGGATTTCGCCGTGATCGGCTACACCACGCCGAGCAAGCGCTTCGTGGTGAAGCATGGCGGCGACGTCATGGCGGACCTCCCGATCAAGGAATTGGGCGACGAAGCGCCGCTGTACGACCGGCCGCATGTGCCATCGCCGCCGTTGCCCGTGATCCATGCGCGCGACGTTAGGTCGCCCTTGGCAATTTCGCGTGCGCTGGAAAAACTGATCGCGACGCCGGAGCTTTGCTCGAAGCGCTGGGTGTGGGAGCAATACGATCACGTCATTCTCGGCAATACCGTGCAGCGTCCCGGCGGCGACGCCGCGGTGGTGCGGGTGCAGGACGGGCCGAAGGGGCTGGCGCTGACGGTGGACGTCACGCCGCGCTATTGCGAAGCCGACCCTTATCAGGGCGGCATGCAGGCGGTGGCTGAGGCCTGGCGCAATATCACGGCGGTCGGCGGACGGCCGCTCGCCATCACCGACAATCTCAATTTCGGCAATCCGGAACGGCCGGAGATCATGGGCCAGTTCGTCGGCTGCCTGAAGGGCATCGCGGAAGCCTGCCGCGCGCTCGACTTCCCCGTCGTGTCCGGCAATGTCTCACTTTACAACGAGACCAACGGCCGCGGCATCCTGCCGACGCCGTCGATCGGCGGCGTCGGCCTGCTCGATGACTTCACCAAATCGGCAACGCTTTCGTTCAAGGCCGAGGGCGAGGCGATCCTTTTGATCGGCGAAACCCATGGCTGTCTCGGGCAATCGGTTTACTTGCGCGACATCTGCGGCCGCGAAGAGGGCGCGCCGCCGCCGGTCGATCTATCAGCGGAAAAACGCAACGGTGACGTGGTGCGTGGCATGATCCACGCGGGAACGGCGACATCTGCGCACGATGTTTCCGACGGCGGGTTGTTGATTGCATTGGCGGAGATGGCGATCGCAAGCGGGATCGGCGCGCAGCTATTGGCCGCGCCGGGCTCAATCGTGCCGCATGCGTACTGGTTCGGCG
>JBGQCE010000599.1:0-2555 GCA_041495185.1 Bradyrhizobium sp. | reverse complement strand
GACGCGGCCAAGTGGCCGCTCCTCAGGATGAGGTCCAGCAAGGCCAGGCCCCTCCCGCCATCTCTGGTTGTTCTACAGAATTCGCCCGCTTTATGCCGGATTCTAGGCTCACGATTTTCCTCCCAACAAGAAACATGGGAGGAACACATGACAAATCCAACAAGCCTGCCTCACCCCCAAACCGAAGCCGGATCCCCTAACGTCGATCGCCGCGGATTGTTGAAGACCGCGGCGGCGCTGGTCGCAACGGCCGTGACCATGAAATCGGCCTCTGCGGCGAGCGTAACGCCATTCGGCCAAACGGGCGCCCCAACCCCGTCAACCGATCCGCTGCCCTTGGGACCGCTACCCGGAAGCCGTTATCCGGATTCTCACCTGGAGTCTCTCAAAAAGCCCAAGGTTTCGTTCGGACCTACCGGTTTCCCGGCCTTCGCCGGTACCATGGCGGTTGAGCGCGTCGCGACCGGGATGCGCTGGGCCGAGGGCCCGGTCTACTTCCCGGCTGGGCGCTACGTGCTGTTCAGCGACATTCCCAACAACCGCATCATGCGCTTCTCGGAGGATGACGGTCACCTGAGCGTATTCCGCCAGCCGTCGATGAACTCGAACGGCAACACCATTGATCGGGAAGGACGCCTGATCACTTGCGAACATGGCGGCCGACGGGTCACCCGGACCGAACTGGACGGCTCGATCACTATCATCGCCGACAAGTACAATGGCAAGAAGCTGAACTCGCCGAACGACGCGGTTGTCGCTTCCGATGGTTCGATCTGGTTCACCGATCCGGTCTACGGCATCGGCGGCTATTATGAGGGCATCAAAGCCGAGCCCGAGCAGGAAAAGCATAACGTCTACCGGGTGGATGCGAAATCTGGTGACATCAAGGTTGTCGTCGATGACTTCGTGGAGCCCAACGGCATTGCCCTCTCCCCTGACGAGAAGAAGCTCTATGTCCTCGACACCGGCTTCACGGACGGGCCGGACAACCCGTCGCATATCCGCGTGTTCGACCTGGATGTGGGGGCCGGAAAGGTGTCGAACAGCAAAGTCTTTGCGGAAATGCCCAAGCCCAGCATTACCGACGGGGTGCGCTGTGACACCGATGGGCGTGTTTGGTGCTCCGTGGGTTGGGGCGATCCGAACGAGGACGGCGTGCGCTGCTACACTCGAGACGGCGATTTGCTCGGCAAGATCCACATACCGGAAACTGTCGCCAACCTGTGCTTTGGCGGTCAGCAACGAAATAGACTTTACATCTGCGGCTCGACATCACTCTATGCAGTCTACACGAGTGTGCAGGGCGCTATGAAGCCATGACCAGCGCGCCTGACGGCGCTGAAGTCGTCGTTCTACAAGCTTGATCTAGGAACGAAGATTAGTAGCCCGGGTGAAGCGCAGCGAAACCCGGGAATCCGGAACGGCCGTCCCGGATTGCGCTTCGCTGCATCCGGGCTACAACTCTGGTTATCTCTCGCCGTCATTGCGAGGAGCGTAAGCGACGAAGCAATCCAGACTTTCTTTGCGGACTTCTGGATTGCTTCGCTTGCGCTCGCAATGACGGGAAGACTTGCGTTCCCCTCACCCGCTATTCCTCAACCCCGCCGAAATCCCGTTGATGGTGAGCTGAATCCCGCGCAGCACCTGTTCATCGGGATTCTGCGCGCGATGCTCCTTCAAGAGTTCCACTTGCACGTGGTTCAGCGGATCTAGATAGGGAAAGCGGTTGCGGATCGAGCGTTCCAGCAGCGGGTTGCCCTGCAACAGACGCTCCTGCCCCATGATATCCAATAGCGTCTCGATCGAGGTGTGCCATTCACGCCGGATGCGTCCGAAGATATTTTCGCGCAAAGCTCCATCCGGAACCAGTTCGGCGTAGCGCGAGGCGATCGCGATCGAGCTCTTGGCCAGCACCATATCCATGTTCGACAACAGCGTGCGGAAGAACGGCCACTCGCGATAGAGCTCTTTCAGGAACGGCATGCCCTTGTCGGGATGCTCCGATATCCAGGCCTCGACCGCGCTGCCGAAGCCATACCATCCCGGCAGCATCAGCCGGCATTGCGCCCAGCTGAACACCCAGGGAATGGCGCGGAGGTCCTCGATCGCGCGGGTTTTCTTGCGCGACGCCGGCCGGCTGCCGATATTGAGCGTCGAGATTTCGGTGATGACGGTAGAGGCCCAGAAATAATCGACGAACCCTTCGGTCTCGTAGACCAGGCCGCGATAGGCCTTGAAGGCCAGCGCCGACAATTGCTCCATCGCTTCGAGATATTCGCGACGCGGCGCGCTCTGCCGCGGCTGCAGCAGGCTCGCCTCGAGGGTCGCCGCGGCCAGAATTTCCAGATTGTCGCGGCCGACCTCGGCGTTGGAATATTTGCTCGAAATGATCTCGCCCTGTTCGGTGATCCGGATCTGGCCATTCACCGCGCCGCCCGGCTGCGCAATGATAGCGTCATAACTCGGCCCGCCGCCACGGCCAACCGAGCCGCCGCGGCCGTGGAACAGCCGCAGCCGTACATGGTGACGCTCGAACACGCCGACCAGACCAATCT
>JBGQCE010000598.1:0-2556 GCA_041495185.1 Bradyrhizobium sp. | reverse complement strand
TGCTGCAGGGCGACAGTCCCTATTTGGCGGCGCTCGGTCTGATGGGGTTGGCCGCTTTCGGCACCTTGTTCATATGTGGCGGCATTCAGGGCTACCAGACCTTCGTGGGCGATCTCCGCAACACCGGCCCGCTGGAATGGCCGCTGAGGGTGTTGCTTGTGATCGGCGGTTTCGTGGTCGCGACTCCTGGCGGCGGCATTATGCCGATCTCGCAAGTGCAGATCACCAGTCTTGGGCTGGCAATCCTGGTCCCGACGGTTCTGATCGCGCTGCTGCTGATGCGCCGGCAAGCTCTGGATCCGAGCGAGTTGCGCCTGCCGTGATCGCGCGGTGCGCGGGCAACACCCATTATCAGTCCTTCGTGATCGCTATCCTGGTCACCGGCAAGCCGAGGCGGCGCCTGTCGCTACGCGCCGCGAACGGCTCGCAAACCCAGGCGAGCCGCAAACGACCAGGCGATCGTTCTTGCAGCGCGATTACCGCGCCATGCTCGGAATAGCTCAAGCGATCGTTCGGCACCGGCACCTCGTCGATGAAGAAAGCCGGCTTTACCTTCGACAATGGCGGACGCACCGGAGCGCAATCGATCGCTATCCGTTTTTGCCCGCGCCCCAACTGCAACTCGACCATCGCCGCTGGCCCCGACCAGCGCATCGGAATCGACTGATAGCTTTCGAGCAAGTGGAAGCCCACCATGCGGCCCGCATATTGGTCGTCAGCCGCCAGCATTTCCGACCTGTCGTCAGCGGGCAGCGAGGCCGCCAACCGTGTGACGATTTCATTGAGCCGCTGCAAATGTATGACCGCCGCGACCCAAGCTGTGAATCGTTGCGAGCTCATCGCGCGTGATCCAGCCACGACGGTTGCCGCCAACAGCAAGCGATCTAACTTGACCCGCCATTCGGCGGCAGCCAGTGCCAGCCCGGCGCCGCCTGTGGCGAGCATCGACCAGACCATCGACTCTCTCAGCACGGTCGGGAGCAAGGCTGGCCGCGGCCGCGTAAGCAAAGCCTTTCGCAGGCAGGCCGCCAGCGCACAAGTGAGGCGATGGTCCAATGTGCCCCGTGTCGCCCATTCGGGCGGTATTTGGGTCCATATAACCGATGCTGTCGCGCGGCTGCGCGCAAAGAATGCGATTTCGCCGCTGACGAAGGACCGAGTGAATTCAGAAAGCTCCGCGATGTCGCCGGAACTGTGATGGAAGATCGTGATGTGTGGCGCGAATCCGATCTCGAAACCACGATCAAAATATCGCGCCGCCAACTCCCATTCGGCGAAATGCTGAAGTTCGGGATCGTACCCGCCGGCATCCATATAGGTCTGCCGGCGCGTGATAAACATCTGATTGAGAACCTTCCGCCACGGATGTCCCGTCATCGCATTATGGATGTCGCGGTCGTAATGATCGGCCTCTGCGCGTGACAGTCTTGTCGGTGCGACGGAAATTGTTCGGCCCGAAATAGCCGTCCAATTCGGATTCCGTTCGAATTCCGCAAGTATTTCAAGAAGGACATCATGCTCCGGCCAGGCATGAGACTCGGTGAAGAAGAGAAAGTCGCCTCGTGCCGCTGCCGCGCCCTCGACGTATCGTGCCACGTCATGCATCGCGTTCGACAGGATGAGCCGGTCGTGTGGGCGCAATAGCGCCGCGATCGGTTCGCGCAGCCGGTCTGGATCGGACGCGGGGAGCACAGCGATGATTTCGTATTCAGTAGATGGAAGTTTTTGCGTCGTCACCCAGCCGCGCACACAATCCAGCGCGCACGACCGGTGAGACTGCAAGGGAATAACCACCGAGAAATGCATGCGCGATAGTCCGGAGGAAGCCCGAAAAAGGGGACACACCGCATTGTATCGGCTCAAATGAGCAAATTGATAGAGGCCGAATGCGGCCTAGCTCCTGCAATATCGGATTTTTCCCGATGTCTCACTTGGGGCGTTTTTACACAACCTAGGTCAAAAACAGACCTCAAACCGCGAAAGCTCAATGTCTGCTCTTCCCTCAACAGCGGACATTCATCAGGGCGACAGCTATGTCCGCTTTGTGCCGATAGTGTTGAAAAAGTCTTTTTACATCATCGAGCACAAATTTTCCGGGCTTTAGGCGCGGCGCTCGAATATTCATGCGGAGGGACCACATCATCCTGTGACGAACTCACAGGCGACCTTGGTGACGGGCCTGAGGTTACATCGATCGGCGACCGCCGCTTGTTTTGCCTGTTTGCGGAAAATAAGTCGGACGGCGTTTTGGGACTTTTGCAACACAATCTGCCAGAAGCGAAAGTCGGGCAGCGTCGCTGGTGAATCGAGAGATGCGCTTCGGCCTCGAAGGTCGTCCGACTGCAGCCATAACTTTGTCGAGAAAGACCCGGTTTCTTGTCCTTTCGCCGCGATTAAAAAGACACGATCATAACCCGCAATGGCGCCTCGGTAATTTTGGGGAAAATTGCGATGCGCACACGATCCACCACAGTCGTTGTAGTCAAAATCCCTGCGCGCTCGAACTTGGCGAGCGCGATGAGCGAGGCTCAATTCGACCGATTGCTGGATGCCGTG
>JBGQCE010000597.1:0-2568 GCA_041495185.1 Bradyrhizobium sp. | reverse complement strand
GTGTCGGCAACCTCATCCATCGTCAGAATGTGCGGGCCGACCGGCGCGAAGCCGGGCATGTTCTTTGCGGTCCAGAACCGGCTGCCGGAGGCGACCTCGCGCTTCTGGATCTCGCGCGCGCTGACATCGTTGGTCAGCGTGAAGCCCGAGATATAGTCCATCGCGTCGGCTTTCTTGACGCCATGGGCGCGCTTGCCGACGACGTAACAAAGCTCCGGCTCGTAATCGAGCGTGGTGATGTCGGCAGGTTTGACGACCGCGTCGCCGTCGCCCGACATCGTAGAGACCAGCTTGATGAATCCGGTCGGCTCGTTCGGAACTTCCGTCAGCATCTTGTTGGCGGCGAGTTCCTCGCGATGCTTCCTGTTGTTCTTGCCGACGCAAAAGAATTTTGACGGATCGGGGATCGGCGGCAGGAATTTGACGCCGGCAACCGGCCGCGACAGTTTTGCGCGTTCGGCCGCTGCAACCAGTTCTTCAAGCGCCTTAAGCGTATGCGTGCCGCTTGTCAGTGCGATCTTCACCGACGTCGCCGGAACCGCCCGCTGCAATGCGTTCGCGGCGGCGACCACGTCAACGATATTCTCGCCCCTGACGATGCCGAACCTCGCGTCAACACCCAGCGACGGATCGACAAAAGTTGCAAGGCGCATACTCACTTTCCTCCCGGCAATTGCACGTCGTTGTCTTTCACGAGCTTGCTCCATTTGGCGACGTCGGCGTTGATGTAGCGGCCGAACTCGTCCGGCGCTTGCGGTTTGGGCTCGGCGCCCAGAGCCGCCAGATGATCGCGGAATTCCTGGGTCTGCATCGCTGACACAATGACCTCGTTGAGCGCTTTGACGATTCCGGGCGGCGTATTCGGCGGCGCCAGCAGGCCGAACCAGCCTACCGACTCGTAACCGGGCACGGTCTCGGAGACGGGCGGAATGTCCGGATAGAATCTGGATCGTTTGGTGTCGGTCACGCCCAACGCCTTGAGCTGGCCCGACTGCACGAACTGCTGCACCACGGGTCCGGGCGCAAACATCATGTCGATACGCCCGCCGAGCAGATCCGTTACGGCAGGGCCGGTTCCCTTGTAGGGAATGTGCAGCAGCTTGATCCCGGTGGCGCTCGCAAACAGCAGGCCGGAAAGATGCGAGGCCGCGCCGACGCCCGCCGAGCCGAAGGTCAATCCTTGCGGCCTTTCCCTTGCCAGCCGGATCAAGTCCGCCGTCGAGGCGACCGGTAATGTCAGGCTGACGACGAGCAGATAGGGCGGAGCCGCAGCGACCGCGATCGGAGAGAGGACCTTGTTGACGTCAAACGGACCGTCCGCGTCGGCGCCACCGGACACCGCCATCAGCGCGCCGGTCGACGCCATGAGTAATGTGTAGCCATCGGGCGGCGCCTTCATCACCGCCCGGGTGCCGATCCCGCCCGAGGCGCCGGGCTGATTTTCCACGACGACCGGCTGGCCCCATTTGCTGTTGAGGTTTTGCGCGACGATGCGCGCCAGTACATCGGTGCCGCCGCCGGCGGCAAAAGGCACGATCATTTTTATCGCGTGGTCGGGATAATCGGCGGCTGAAGCCGGCAGCGCGATCGCGCAAACCGACAGCATCAATGCGGCAATCCGAAAAAACATCCTAGAATTCTCCCCGGTTCGTCAGGGCCGCGACGGCAGAGCCGCCACGGCTGCCGCTCGACAACGGCGGAAATTCACCCGCCAGCACGCGCGCCCGATAAAGCGGCGAGTCCTGTGGCGGCGAAAGCTCCGGCGTCCAGCCGGTCAGTTTTTCCAGCGCGTAAGTATCCATCACGATCCCGCGCCAGCTTCGGTCGACCCGCTCCAGCGGCTCCCTGACCGCCGTCGTGGACGCCCACACCGGGCCGGTATTGTCCGGCTCGCGCCCGACATAGAGCCCGGCGTGACCTCGGATCAAACCCATGCCGGGGTCGCGAAAGCCGAGATACCTCCCGCGCTCGTTGATCTGGACGACCGGCACGCGGCCATTGAAATACCAGCGCAGCATGGCGTAGGTCCGATAATCCGTGGTGGCGATCCAGGTCGCGCCGGTCTTCTGCAGCTCGGCCTGCGCCCGGTCCACGACCTGCTGGTAACCGGCCTCGCCGCCGATCGGATCGGCCTTGCCGATGAAATTCCAGGGACAGACGACATAATAAAGAAACACCAGAACGACGAAGGCGATGCCGGATGCAATCGCAGCATTGGCCCAGGAGACCGTCGATTTGATCATCCATGGGGGGAAACCTTCGCGCGGCAGCATCGCAATGTTGATGGCGGTGGCGGCAAAACCGGCCGGCCACATGAACATCGGCCAGGTGTCGCCGACCCGCAAGCTCAGCGACTTCCAGAAAAAATACAGGAAGGGGAAGATCACCGAAGTCGAAAGCAGAATGGCGACCGCATTGCGCCTTCGATATCCCCGCCACGCCGTCAACGTCACGCCCGACAAGACCACTGGCAGCAGGATGAATCCGACCAGCCCGAACTGCAGACCGATGAAATCCCCGACGGTGCGCAACGACAGTTCATGGGTCGCGGTGGCCCGCACCAACTGG
>JBGQCE010000596.1:0-2572 GCA_041495185.1 Bradyrhizobium sp. | reverse complement strand
TGATCTATTTTTATCACCGCAAGCTCTTGATCGCGCACACCACCAAGCTCGAAGGTTACAAGCAGATGCCGGACGGATTGGTGCGCGTGATCGGGCTGACGCTGAAGTGAGTATGACCGCGCCCGGGCTTGCGCCATGC
Organism: Bradyrhizobium sp.; assembly: GCA_041495185.1. GTDB lineage: Bacteria > Pseudomonadota > Alphaproteobacteria > Rhizobiales > Xanthobacteraceae > Bradyrhizobium. The sequence goes on along the minus strand of JBGQCE010000596.1, from coordinate 2,433 downwards.
TGAGCTTCCTCGCCAAACGCCTGCTTCAACTGATCCCGACACTGTTTTTCGTGTCGATCCTGATCTTTTCGCTGCAGCATTTATTGCCCGGCGATCCGGCGCTGGTGATGGCCGGGGAGGAACGCGATCCCGATGTCATCGCCCATATCCGCGCGCAATATCGGCTCGATCAGCCGATACCGATCCAATATGTCTACTGGGTCAAGGGTGTGCTGTCCGGCGACTTCGGCGAGTCGCTCCGCATCAAGGTGCCGGTGCGCGAGCTGATCGAACAGAAACTGCCGGTGACGATGCAACTGGCGTCGATGGCGATCATCATCGCCCTTCTGATCGGAATTCCCGCCGGCATCGTGTCGGCGGTGAAGAAGGGTACGGTCTGGGACTATGGCGCGAACCTGTTCGCGCTGTGGGGTATCTCGACGCCGAATTTCTGGCTCGGCATCATGCTGATCTTCCTGTTCTCGATCGAACTCGGCTGGCTGCCGGCGTCGGGCTATGTCCCCCTCTCTGAAAACTGGCGGGCCAGCCTTGGTTCCACCATCATGCCCGCCTTCGTGCTCGGCAATGCGATTGCAGCGATCCTGATGCGGCACACCCGCAGCGCCATGCTGCAGGTACTCGAAAGCGATTATGTCCGCACCGCGCGCGCCAAGGGCCTGTCCGAACGCTCCGTCATCCTCAAGCACGCCATGCGTAATGCGCTCACGCCGGTCATCACGCTCGGCGCGCTGGAACTCGGCACGCTGCTGTCGGGCGCGGTGCTGACCGAGCAGATTTTCTCGATTCCCGGTTTTGGCAAGCTGATCGTCGATGCCGTTTTCAATCGCGATTATGCGGTCGTGCAAGGCGTGGTGCTGGTGACGGCAACCATCTACATCACGCTCAACCTGATCGCCGATATCGCCTATATCCTCGTCAATCCACGGCTGAGGGCTTAAGCGCATGACCGATGCTACGCTCGGCGCAATCCCCCTTGCCGGCCAGGATGAGCTGGAGAGCCCGGCGCGGCGCGCGTTGCGCCGGCTGTTTCAGCGCAAGGGCGCAGTCGTCGGCCTGGTCGTGATAGCAACCTTCATCGTGCTCGCGGTGTTTGCGCCTGTCATCGTGCCGCATGACCCGATCGCGACCAGCTGGACGCTGGTGCGCAAGCCGCCCTCGGCGCTGCACTGGTTCGGCACCGACGATCTCGGCCGCGATATCCTCAGTCGCGTGATCTATGGCGCGCGCGCTTCGTTGATGGCCGGCGCGATCTCGGTCGGGATTGCATTGGGGATCGGCGTGCCCTTCGGGCTATTGTCGGGCTATCGCGGCGGCTTCATTGACGCCCTGATCAGCCGGATTACCGACGCCATGCTGGCCTGCCCGTTCCTGATCCTCGCCATTGCGCTATCGGCGTTTCTGGGCCCAAGCCTTGGCAATGCCATGATCGCCATCGGCATTACCACCACGCCGATCTTCGTGCGCCTGACCCGCGGCCAGGTGATGAGCGTCAAGGTCGAGGATTATGTCGAGGCCGCGCGCGCCATGGGCAATCCGCGCTGGCGGATTGCGCTGTTCCACATCTTGCCGAACATCATGCCGGCGCTCCTGGTGCAGGCGACGCTTTCGATTGCGGCGGCGATCATCGCCGAGGCGGCGTTGTCATTCCTCGGGCTCGGGCAGCAGCCGCCGGCGCCCTCCTGGGGCAGTATGCTGAATGCCGCACAGCGCTTCCTCACCAATGCGCCGTGGATGGCGCTGTGGCCCGGACTGGCGATCTTCCTGGTGGTGCTGTCGTTCAATCTGGTCGGCGACGGCTTGCGCGACGCGCTCGATCCGCGCGAGCGCTGACATCAGGCGCCCTTTCTTCACCTCTCCCACAAGGGGAGAGGGAGCTCACCTTCTTCGCAGCGGCAGAGGAAATCTAAATCACGATCTCCCGCATCACCCTCCGGCAATCCATCTCGTATTCGAGATCGATCACCGGCGGCCGCGCAAAATGCCAGGTCAGGCCCGAGCGCGTGGCGCCGCGGCGGACCAGTTCATCGGCAACGACGGGATGAAAGTCGTGCACGGTGTAGGCCTGCACCGCCGTGGTGTCCTTCCAGCGGTACCCGAACGCGCCGAGACGGCTTTCCATCGATCCAACGGTGAACCTGACCTTTTCTCTCACACCGTCCGGGCTGAGGTCGCGGTAGCGCACCGTACGCTCCGAGTAACTTCCGCTCGCCTCGCGCAATTCGGCGCCGCCGGCGATGACGAATGTCGGCGTCGCCGCCTGGCTGGGGCGCGTGAAAGAGAATGCATAAAATGACGGCTCGGCCGGCGGATCGATCTCCGGGCAGACGTTGCTGCGCGCCACCGGATTGATGGTCCCATCGAACAGGCCCCATTCCGCGAGCGTCTTGACGTAATGCTGGTTGAATCTCAGGAATCCGTCCTCGGTAAACGCCG
>JBGQCE010000595.1:0-2577 GCA_041495185.1 Bradyrhizobium sp. | reverse complement strand
CATCGAACAATAATTGCATAGAACGGGCGAAGACCAATTGACTTGACATGAATCAAAGCGAAGACGGAGAGATTGTCGCTAGAAAAGACGGTCCTCCGTGAATGTTGTGTTATCCGGGCGGAGGGCTCTGGTGCCATCCGTTCTTGAATTTGCTGTGCAATTCGCCAGCCGCTGATGCACGAGATCACAACTCTCGTTTCGAGAGCAGCGGCTGCTGGGAGGGAGTTGATGTCTAAGCAATCACCAAAACCACAACCAGCCAAGATCAGCGCGGATCAGTTGAAAGCCATTGTTGGCGACATTGAGGATGCCAAGGTCATCGAAATATTGGAATTGAGTCCGAGCATTGCAGAGCTTGAGGAGGCCGCAGTTTGGGCGACCGGCAACGGCGATGTTCTGGCCAAGGGCGGCCGGCCGCTTTCCGGCACCGCCGCTGCCATCGTAGAAATTCTTACGGCCGATGAGGAGGAGGAGCCGCCGCCCGTGCGCTAGAGCATGATCCGTTCAAGTTGAATCGGATCATGCTCTAGGTTCTTAGATTTTATCGCATTTTCTACGGCGAACCGGTTCCCACTTCGCCGGAAAATGCTCTAGCTCGGTGAGCGCCAACCGGCTGCTATGAGCGGAATTGGATCACGCCGAGGTGGCCGATGATTGAGATGGCGACTCCGCTGCTGACCGATCTGTATCAACTCAACATGATCCAGGCGTACTTGGATCATGGTGAGACCAAGACAGCGGTATTCGAATTTTTCGTACGCAAATTCCCCGCACGCCGCGGATTCTTGGTTGCAGCGGGACTCGAACAGGCGCTCGACTTCCTCGAAGCCCTGCGTTTCTCAGCTGAGGAGATCGACTGGCTCGCGCGGAGCGGTCGATTCGGCAAGGGCTTGCTTGATCATCTCGCTACGTTTCGTTTCACCGGCGATGTCCACGCCATGCCCGAAGGAACGGTATTTTTTCCCAACGAGCCGATCTTGCGAGTGACGGCGCCGCTGCCGCAGGCGCAACTGGTCGAGACGCGGCTTATCAATATTCTGCACTTCCAATCGCTGATCGCGTCCAAGGCCGCGCGAATGATGCTGGCCGCTCCCGGCAAGCTGCTGGTCGATTTCGGTCTGCGCCGCGCGCACGGCTCGGAGGCTGGCGTCATGGCCGCGCGTGCGAGCTATCTCGCGGGGTTTGCCGGCACGGCAACCATGTTGGCCGAAAAGCTCTATGGCATCCCGACTTTCGGCACCATGGCGCACTCGTTCATCGAAGCATGCGATAGCGAAAGCGCGGCGTTCGAAGCCTTTGCACTGTCGCGCCCGCAGAATCTGACATTGCTCATCGATACCTATGACACCGAGGCTGCCGCCCGCAAGGTCGTGGCGCTGGCGCCGCGACTGCGGGCTCGCGGCATCAAAATCCGGGGTGTGCGGCTGGATAGCGGCGACTTGACTGCGCTGTCCAAGAGTGTGCGCCGCATCCTCGATGAGGGCGGACTGGCCGATGTGACGATCTTTGCGAGCGGCGGCCTCGACGAAGACAGTATCGCCAATATGCTTCGCGCCGGCGCGCCGATCGATGGCTTTGGCATAGGGACGAGCTTGACGACCTCGTCCGATGTGCCGGCGCTCGACTGCGCCTACAAGCTGGAGGAGTACGCCGGGGTTCCGCGGCGCAAGCATTCAACCGGCAAGGCAACGTGGCCCGGGCGCAAGCAGGTCTGGCGGCAATATGGCGCCGATGACCGAATGGCCGGCGATATCATTTCGATCGAGGATGACAATCAGGATGGTGAACCGCTTATTCAATTGGTGATGCAGGGCGGTCGCCGCGTGATTCCATCACCGACGCTGGCTGAAAGCCGGGCGCGCGTCGCGCGTGATCTCGAACGTTTGCCAGCGCCGTTGCGCCGCCTGGAGGAGGGCGCAGCATATCCGGTTCAAGTGGCCGATGCGCTGGTGCGCCTCGCTGCCGAGGTCGATAGTCGCCTGGCTCAGCAGGAGAGGGCCCATCCATGACCGAAGACCTCTCAATCGGTCCTCGCGATGTCTTGATTGTGGTCGACATTCAGAACGATTTCTGTCCGGGGGGAGCTCTCGGGGTCCCGCGCGGGGACGAGGTCGTGCCGCTGATCAACCGCATTGCCAGGCGCTTTGCGCATGTGCTGTTGACGCAGGATTGGCATCCGGCCGGGCACTTGTCGTTTGCTTCCGCGCATCCGGGGCGAAAACCGTATGACATCATCGAGGTTTCTTACGGTTCGCAGATTCTTTGGCCCGATCATTGCGTGCAGGGAACGCCGGGCGCCGAATTCCGAAAGGACCTGGAGATCACTCATGCAGAGCTCGTCCTGCGCAAGGGTTATCACCGTGAGATCGACTCCTATTCGGCATTCTACGAGAACGACCGCAGGACCAGCACCGGGCTTGCCGGATACCTGCGGGAGCGGGGGTTCACCCGGGTCTTTCTTGCCGGTCTCGCCTTCGATTTCTGTGTGCGCTATTCCGCCGAGGATGCAAAGCGTGAAGGATTTGAAGTTGTGGTGATCGAGGATGCGTGCCGAGGCATCGATGTCGAAGGCTCAAT